>NZ_VCQL01000006.1:0-256668 GCF_005937175.1 Halomonas sp. ATBC28
CGGAAGGCTTTAGCGGCGAGGTAGCCTTGAGCGTGGATATTGATGGGGTGGTCGAGCCCCGCACGGTGGTCTTCACCGGCGGCATCGGCAGTTTGACGGTTGACGTCGCCAACGATGATCAAGCCAACGGCCCGGAGCAGGTCAGTGTCATCCTGAATGGGATTGCAGATGAGGCGTTTGCTATCGATCCCGCGGCTGCGACGGCAACGGGCACAGTGACAGAAGATGATGTTGGCCAAACGGTAATCGGTATTACCGACGCCGATTCAATGGTCGAAAACGGCGACGAGGGCTCCACCACGCTAAGCTTCGGCCTTACCGCCTCGGAAGGCTTTAGCGGCGAGGTGGCTCTGAGCGTGGATATTGATGGGGTGGTCGAGCCCCGCACGGTGGTCTTCACCGGCGGCGTTGGCAGTTTGACGGTTGACGTCGCCAACGATGATCAAGCCAATGGCCCTGAGCAAGTCAGTGTGATCCTGAATGGGATTGCAGATGAGGCGTTTGCTATCGATCCCGCTGCTGCAACGGCAATGGGCACAGTGACAGAGGATGATGACGTCGCGCCAACAACACCCGTACGCCTCCAGGCCGAGGACTTTACCACGGCAACCAATTACACCGTCGAGAACATCGGCGCAGCGGATGAGGGTCAAGGCATCCGGCTGCAGGGCGGTGAGTCGGGTACGGCCAGCTACGCGCTAGCCGGTGCGGTTGCGGCGGGCACTTATACTGTGATTGTCGGGTATTTTGACGAAAACGACGGCGAAAGTACGGCGCAGTTGAGCATCGGTAATGCCCAGGGTCAGAGCTTTAGCGGCGACTGGATCTTCGATAACGACGCCACCAGTGGCAATGCTGCTCAGGCAGCAAGCTTCCGCACGGTGACTTTCGAAAACGTCACGGTGGGCGACGATGCTACTCTGGCGCTCTCTGCAACTGCGGCTACGCTGGAATACGCACGTATCGACTATATCGAGTTTGTGCCCGCGGGAATCGTCGAGCCACCGGCGCCGACCTTGATCGGCATTTCCGATGCTGATCCGATGGTCGAAAGCGGCGACGAGGGCGCCACCACGCTAAGTTTCGGCCTCACCGCTTCGGAAGGCTTCAGCGGCGAGGTGGCATTGGATCTCACTATTAATGGTACATCCGAGCCCCGCACGGTGGTCTTCACCGGCGGCGTTGGCAGTTTGACGGTTGACGTCGCCAACGATGATCAAGCCAACGGCCCGGAGCAGGTCAGTGTCATCCTGAATGGGATTGCAGACGAGGCGTTTGCTATCGATCCCGCTGCTGCGACGGCAACGGGCACAGTGACAGAGGATGACGAGGTCGCACCAACAACGCCCGTACGCCTTCAGGCCGAGGACTTTACCACGGCAACCAATTACACCGTCGAGAACATCGGCGCAGCGGATGAGGGTCAAGGTATCCGGCTGCAGGGTGGCGAGTCGGGCACGGCCAGTTACGCGCTAGCCGGTGCGGTTGCGGCGGGCACTTACACCGTGATTGTCGGGTATTTTGACGAAAACGACGGCGAAAGTACGGCGCAGTTGAGCATCGGTAATGCCCAGGGCCAGAGCTTCAGCGGCGACTGGATCTTCGATAACGACGCCACCAGTGGCAATGCTGCCCAGGCAGCAAGCTTCCGCACGGTGACTTTCGAAAATGTCACAGTGGGCGACGATGCTACTCTGGCGCTCTCTGCAACTGCGGCTACGCTGGAATACGCACGTATCGACTATATCGAGTTTGTGCCCGCGGGAATTGTCGAGCCACCGGCGCCGACCTTGATCGGTATTTCCGATGCTGATCCGATGGTCGAAAGCGGCGACGAGGGTGCCACCACGCTAAGCTTCGGCCTTACCGCCTCGGAAGGCTTCAGCGGCGAGGTGGCATTGGATCTCACTATTAATGGTACATCCGAGCCCCGCACGGTGGTCTTCACCGGCGGCGTCGGCAGTTTGACGGTTGACGTCGCCAACGATGATCAAGCCAACGGCCCGGAGCAGGTCAGTGTCATCCTAGCCGGGATTGCAGACGAGGCGTTTGCTATCGATCCCGCTGCTGCGACGGCAATGGGAACGGTGACGGAGGATGATATTACCAGCACCGATCCTGCGACGATCAATCTTGAATTCGATGAAGGTGAGACTCTACAAGGCTTATTTGACGGAGTGACTGAAGGTTCGGGTACTGACACAGAGGAAACCGGTACAGCTGAAATCATTAATGGAAATTTGGTTATTTCGGCCAGTGAGGGTGATGCTGGAGGCAGTAATAACGCCAATGATAATTACTATACTAATGTGTCTGGAGGTGATGGTTTTACTGCTGAGCTTAAATTTGGCAACCCTTTCCCTTCGCTGCCTGCACAGTATTCGCAGCTGGGTCTTAATATAAGCCTCAGCCAGGACGAATATCTGAAGGTAACCTTCGGCAACGTCGGAGGCGGGCAAATTGAATACTCCTATGAGCTAGGAGGTTCACAAAGCAAACAGACCTTCAGCCTGCCGCCAAGCATCAGCTTCGCGCAGATTGCTGATGTTGTTGTGGCTATCGAAGCCAGTGTTGATGGTGGCATGGCAAGTTTCTCGGGCACCATGACCTTCCTTGATGCATCAGGACAAAGTTTGGGAGATACGGCTCTGCCAGCACTGCTCCTACCGGATGGCCCTTTGAATACAGCCATTACTAGTGCGGGAGAAGAGTTCGGTGTTGGCGTAACCCAGACCTCGTTTGGTTCCGGTCCAGTTTTTGTTGCTAATTATGACTACTTGCGTATTCAGCAACAGGGCGAAGAATCCACTGACGATAACGACAATCCGGTCGCGACGATTGCTATCCTACAGCCAGTCAACACCGACGCGGAACTTACGGTTGTTGTCACTTACGCTGATGCCTCGGGCATCGCTACGGAGACGCTTGATAACAGTGACATCGCACTCATGCTGGATGGGGTTCCAGTTGCTGCCACGATCAGCTTCGATGGCTTCAACGCAACGACGGGCGAAGCAACTTATGCGATCTCGTCTCCAGCTGGAGGTTGGAATGAAAATGGTAGTTATACGGTCTGGGTGGCTCAGGGGGCGGTCTCAGATGCCTCAGATAATGCCAACCTTGTCGATTCAACGCCATCGACGAGCTTCATGATCGACTTTGATGAGGGCAGCCCGCTTGGCGGTTATGCCCCGGGTGATGACCTGGACGAAGATGGCACTGCCAATCAGGCGGATGAAGATATTGATGGTGATGGTGATGCCAATGTAGATGATGTCTTTGCTTATGACGCCCAAAATGGGCAGCCTTTGGCCGACGGCGAAAGCATACGCCTTAATTTCGAAGTAAACGGCACTCCCTATCAGAACGGTTTCACCGGGGTTATGGCCAGTTCTGATGTGGCATTTCAGGACGAAGATACCGGCGCCGGCATCGTTGCCGATAATCAACTCAGGGTCACGACAACGAGTGGTGATACGGGGTCTGCAAATACGCCACAGAATGATTATCACTTGGGCATTATTCGTGATGGAGGCTTCATCCTGGAGTCCGTGGTGGATAACCCCTTTGCTTCGGCGCCCGGTAGTTATTCGCAGCTAGGGCTGGCGGTTAGTGTGAACAGTAATGATTTTGCCAAGTTGGTATTTGGCAGTGTTGGTCAGGACATTGAGTTTTCCTCGCGTGACAACAACGCCGAAACCAAACTTGGGGCTGACTTCCCAGATGGTTATGGCTTTGGTGATTTTGCAAAAGCGAAGCTAGTACTCGATGTCAGTGTCAATAACGTCGGCAATACTATGGCGACGGCGACAGTCACTTTACTGGACGCATCAGGTGAACCTTTACCGGGTAATGCCAGCGTGACCATTAGCGGGTTGGAACTCACCGGAGCCCTTAAGGAGGCGATACTAGACCCTGCAGCTTCGGTCGGCGTAGGGATTACCCACACGCATGGTGCGGCGGAAGCCTTTACCGCTGCCTATGACTACTTCGAGGTAAGTGCCAAGGAAGACACTAGCACTCCTTTGCCGGTGCCGGCGACCGAGATCGAAGAAATTTTTGCTGGTGCTAACCTCGAATTATCGGATAGCTATGATCAAGGTGATGTTGGCTCTGCATTGGTCACTGTGACTCCTGGCGGGAATGACGTACAGAGTTCCAATTACGGCAGTAACTCGTTCCAGGTGCAAAATACCGGAGATAAGAAGATCGCCGCGGTTTTCTTTGATGTGACGACAGCCCTCTATGGCGATAGCGTGTTTGATCCCGATGGCAAAGGTGGGGATGCGACAGCCAAGGAGTGGGCGATCAACAGTGCCGGTAACACCGGGGCAATTCAGCCTGTGGGGTCGTCTGGCTACGAGCATTATTTCCTGCCGGGAATCGATCCTGAGCCTGAGAATTCAGATAATAATGGTGGTTACCGTGGGGCCTTGGTGAAATTTTCGGCCACTGCCAACGGTGGATTTACTAACGGTGAAACAGTTGGTTTCAGTGGTGATATGGATCCTAACTCGATTGCTGGCTTTACCAAATCCAGTGTCGATACGGGATCGATTCCCTTCTGGGATGTGGGGGGGATCTCAGGGGCGGAACTTATCGGCTCCAATGTGTATATCAAGTTTACTGATGGTAGTACTGCCAGCGGACAATTGATGAGCGATGGCAGCCAGGCTGGAGCACAAGTGCTGGTGAGTGAAACGCCACCTAACCTAGTTGCCGAATTGAGTGTCAACGGGCTTTCTGCCGGTAGTCAAGGGACCTACGGTGGTGAAGTACCTTCGGTAATTGTTAGCGGGCCAGCTGGTGAATGGGTGCGAGTCGTCATGACTAAAGGGCACCAGCCAGTAACCAATAATCAGGATGGCATTGCCGATACTGTAAATGCCCGTCTAGCGGATAAGAATTTCCCTGCTAACAATGCTGCAGAGTTCCAGTTTGTAGATGTACAGCTGGGCGCCAGTGGCACAGCCGATGTTTCGCAGGAGTTTACCTATGGGGATTTCCTGAACGACACCTCCAGCTTCGATGGAGATGACACACTTCCGCTTGGTTTTGTTGCATCCGTCATTGATAACCCGAATACCTCTGATGGCTTGGGATTGGGGCCGGTATCGCAGCCGATCTATCTAATTTCGAATGGTACGCCTGTTGTGGATGGCGATACGACAATCCCGTCGGAAGGTTATTACCTTATGGAGGACAGTCGTCTTAAAGTACAGTTTGAGGATATAAATGGACCTGGTGGAGTAAACCCTCCTGGCAAATGGCAGTTCTTCGATGAGGCAGACGAAAATGGTAACCAGGCGAACTTCCAGGGAGTTGGTTACTATCTCTGGGGCGATGAGGACAGTGAGGCTCTTAATGGGCCGCAGGCAGAACTGACCTATACATTCGTCATTCCTGAGTCGGCAGCAGGGGAGTTTACCTTGCGAGTTCGGGGGACACGGGATCCAGGTGGGGCCAGCGATGCCCAGAATGATGTCTGGGTGAAGATAGATGACAATGCTGAAGAGCTTCTCGTTAGTAATGTCAATGCGATAGATAATAGTGGGTTTATAAAGCTGTATGGTAATGCAACAGGCGATTTTGGCTTCGCGAACTTTATCGATAGCACCTCGGATTCGGTACCGAATTTCCCAGCGGAGTTTGTGCTTGACGCCGGTGTTCATACGATTACTTTCGCAGGCCGTTCCGAAGGCTTCCATATTGACTTCTTTGAGCTTTACCAAGGCAATGCGCCAAGTATAAACGCGACGAACTCTACCTTTATACTTAGTGGTGATACCGAGCCTTTCGTTAATAACCCTCTTGAAGATCAGACGATCGAAGCTGAAGATGAGTTTTTCTTCGAGATTCCTGATGATACCTTTCGCGATCTGGATGGCGATATATTGACCTATGAAGCCCTAAACATACCTGATGGAGTCTTCTTCGACGCACAAACGAAGACTTTCTCGGGGAGCCCTAGTGCAGGGGTAGGTAATTACGCGCTGGAAGTTCAGGTAACCGATGAAGATGGTGCTACTGCGACAGCAGGTTTTGACTTGGTGGTGGTGCCAGAGGATCAAAACGAGCCAGATACTTACTTTGTCGCCATGGTCGAGAGTGCTAATGGCGACATTGAACAGGGCTCATCTCTGTCTAGTCCTGATTTGGAGATAGGCTCATATGTTGTCGGTATTCAATTTACCGTGCCTGATAATATTAATCTTGATGATAGTGAAACTATTGATAGTGCGATTATCAGCTGGGTATCTGATAGGACGCATTCTGCCAACTCGACGATGACTTTCTCCGTAGAGAACTCACTCAACGGAGCGAGCTTCGGCTCAGTCACTAACCGAAATTATCTCTCTGAAGAGGAAGTGTGGCAGTCTACAGGTACATGGCAGGATGGTGAAAATATAACTGTAGGTATTAACTTGGCAAATCAACTTAATTCGCTTATTGCTCAGGAGGGGCTTAACTCAGGAGATCTGATCACGGTCAAAATAGAAGGAACTGGTGGGACTCGCTTTGTCGAGGCGGCTGGAGGAGACCGGACTGCTCCAACGCTTGCTATTACTGTGGCTGATAACGCCAGTGCTAGCCAACTAAGTAATAATGCAACCCTTATGTTCGAGAGTAACTCTATAAGTGATATGCCGGGAGATGATGAGTTTGGAACTCTCAATCCCTCATCAATGAGCCAAGAAGTTGGCCTAGTTGGTATTAATGATGAGTCAACGGTAGGAAGTTTTTGATAAGTTAGTAGCTTAGTAGCATGAGGGGCTGGTTTTACCAGCCCCTTTTTTTGAAGAACAGTAGGTGCACTCATGCTTGAATGGATCGCCATATCACGTACTCAGCATGTCAATAAACGATTCTGGTCACGTCAAGGCTATTTCTTTTCTGCAGAATATCACGTGGCTCCCATTCTTCTGGAAGAGCTAGCCAGTCTGGTACCCCATTATGTATTGGGCTTTATTTACCAGAATGAGGGTTATCACCCAGTAGCAGTACTGGGATTTAACGAATGCAACTTGTATTTGCATCGCGATGGTCGTTGGCTGGGTGATTACGTGCCCGCGTCGCTGCGAGAGTATCCGTTTACCTTGGCAAAGGCCGAGACGAATAAAAAAGTATTCTGCATAGAACGGCAGCACCTCACTGACGATTTGAGCGCCGAGCCACTTTTTGGAGAGAAGGGAAATCTTGCTAATCAAGTCGAACAAACACTGAGTTTTCTCAAACAAAGCGAGTGTAACCGACACTTAACGACTGCTGCCTGCCAAGTGTTAAGTGAAGCAGGCCTAATCGAGCCTTGGCCTCTACAGCTGACCTGGGGTGACAAGCAGGCGTCACTGCATATGCAGGGTTTACATTGTATTAATCAGCAAGCTCTGAACAAATTAGGAGAAGGAACGTTAGCTGATTTGCATCGCCGTGGTGCCTTGCCGTTAGCCTACGCTCAACTATTCTCAATGAGTCAAGTAATTCAGTTAACAGAACGAGTGAAATTCCATGCGCAAGAGCAGGCTAAACAGTCAAAGCTTGAAAATGATATTGATCTATTTTACGAAGACGGAGATGAGTTTAAATTTTGATTTTATTACGTAGTTGTTGGCTTCATTCTATCGAGCATCGAATTCAGCACCTCGTAACAATAAATAGCACTTAGTTAATGTGTACCTGTAATTTGATAATCGCTGAGCTTTCTCCTGGATTAACGTATCCTCTAGGCTTGATCATCGCTCGACTGACTATTATCAAGGAAGCTCACCATGTTTTTCCCAAAACGCGATGCCCTTATTACGTCGCTCATTGCTATGGTTGCGCTATTACCGCCCACGCTATTCGCTCAGGATGCTCACATTGGCAGCGTGCGTACCGAGTTCAAGCTACTTGGCCCGAACAATACCATTGAAGTGGAGCGCTTCGATGACCCGAAGGTTCAGGGTATCTCCTGTTATCTCTCTTACTCACAGATTGGCGGGATTTCCGGTGCGGTGGGGTTGGCTGAGGAGGCCAGTGAGGCGAGTGTGGCGTGTCGGCAGACGGGGGAGATTGTCTTCGACCCTGCGGAAGTAGAGGAGCAAGAGGTGATTTTTAGCCAACGTCGCTCGGCGCTTTTCAAGAATATGCGCGTTGTGCGCATGCATGACGCCGAAACCCAGACCTTTGTGTACCTGACCTATAGCACCAAGCTGGTTGATGGTTCGCCTAAAAACGCGATTACGGCTGTCCACTACGGTGAGTTAGGAGGCGGGCAATAATTGACTCGTGGGTGCTTAGCGCGGGTTGCCTAGCGTTTGTGTCCAGTAGGTCGAGTAGCGCGACTCCGAATCCTCGGCTTTTGCCATGCCCATCTCGGTAAAGGCGTCATTCATGATGTTGCGGCAGTGGCCGGGGCTGTCTAGCCAGCCTTCCACCACGGCGGAAACAGAGATGAGGCCAGCGGCGATATTTTCACCCACGGCTTGCCACACGTAATCCTGGTTACCCACACGCTGCTCGATACCTGCGCCTTCCGGGTCGGTATGGCTAAAGTAGTCGTTCTCGGCCATGTCCTGGGAGTGGCTTTTGGCCGCTGCTTCCAGCTTGCAGCTCCATGCTAACGATTCTACGGCCTCAAACTGCTGGTCACCGCATTGTCTCGCTTGGCTACGCGCCTCGTTGATTTGAGACAGCATTTCCTGCTGCTGATCGTTCAGTTCGCATTCGCCCTGTGGGGGAGCATTATCACCCTGGGTTTGATCATTGGCCCATAAGCTGAATGAACCCATAAGCAGCATGATAACGGTCAGGCCGTAAAGCGCCCCGGCAGCGGGGCGCTTGGGAGGGACGTTATCCACCGAACTTCTCATTTTCGCCAAGATCCGGCGTGGCGTCCTTTTTGAGGTTGGCTTTGGCAATTTCGTAAAGCTGGAATGTCTTGCTCTCTTTGGCTTTCCAGTGCTCACCCATCTGCACTTTAATTTCTAGCAGGGCGACGTCTGGGTCGTCTTTACCTTCGGGGAACCAAGCAGCGATGAAGGGGTTCCAGTATTTTTCGACCAGTTCGCGGTTATCGATCAGGTTGGCTTTACCCGATAGTGAAACGTAGACGCCATCTTCCTGGTCGGAGAAGCTCAGGCACACGTCGTGGTCGCTTTCGGTTTCAAATACCTTCTCGGCACTGCGGCGGGTGAAGAACCACAGGGTTCCGTCATACTCATCTTGAACCAGATGCATGGGCCGGGCGCGCGGGGTGTCGTGATCCAACGTCACCAGCATGCCGACTTTGATATCTTTGATCATCTTCCAGATCTTCTGCTTATGTTCCGGGCTGGACATAGCGTCACTCTCCTTATGAATACGATCCTGGCCTTATAAAATAGATACTGGCCTTATGAATTCAATGCTGAAAATAGTCATAGACAATGCTTGTACATCGAAGATGACTAGCTACAGCCTAGCTACCATTTTCCATATCAGCAAACGCTCTATGGAATCATCATATCTCTTGCCTAGTAACATCCTGCTTGATGTGTCCGCGGTTACTCACCAGAATCAAAGTGACGCTGAACTGTATGCTCAGGGAGGGAGGTTCCAATGCTTACAGGATCTATATACCGCTACTGCCCAATTGTAGCGTTACTGATGCTCGGCGGTTGTGCCACGGGCGGGGGAGACCCTCATTCTCAAAACCAGATGACCCAATACGCGGCTGAATACTGCAGAAGTGTCGGTGGGGAGAATGAAATTCGCGAAAGCAGCCTAGGCACTGGCCGCTATTGCCGCTTGCCTGATGGCCGGGTTGAAAATGAGTGGAAGTTATATCGTACCGAGCATCTCGATAATGACTAGCTGACACCTTTGATGCCACCCAGGCCAGCCACTGGGTGCCAGGGGCCTAGCTGTTTTTGGTTGTATGCCTTTTCTTAAAGCCAATCATAACCGCTAGCAGCCCGCACGCCAGTGCTGGAAGCAAAACATCAAGCACTGAGTCTAACGTCCATCCACGCCAGACGCCCTCAAACATACCGACCGGTAGCGTTTCGCCCCATTCCCAACCTCGTTGGATGCCTAGCCTGTATTCGTGCTGAGCAATCTCGCGGCCAAGCAGTATCGCCACCGGGATAACACCGGCCACGTAAGCAGAAACAAAGGGCAATAGTGAGAGCTGAATGATCAAAGCGATAACGACGTGCTCTAAATGTGTGACGTCCATTTCCCCGCTCCCATAGTCTTTCTCCCATAACTTTTCTTCCGTGAGCCGAAAGGGCTCTGGCACGAACATGGGCATCATACATCCACATACATGTGGGTAGGGCTCGGGGAGGCAGCTCTTAACGTTTACCCGCTTTTGTTTTAATTTTGGGAGGCGTGTCGGAAAGCTCTTTCTCTTTAGTGCGCCATTTAATCTTTACTTCTACCTCCTGTTTATCGCCTTCATCACTGGCGCGCAGGGAGACTTGCAGCAACTGCTGGGGGGAAAGTACCAGCTCACCTTCACTTTCCTGGAAGGCTAACTCGCCTTTATTGATCGCATTTGCCAGGGTAATCAGTAACTCTTGGGTTGACTGACGATCCAGCAGGGAATCGTGACTGAATTTCGTTTTTGACTTCATTTAGCGGGCTCCACCAGTTTTCCTTTGCGGCCGGGCTTGAATACTTTTGCCTGAGGGTAATCGCAGCTAAGGCCGATCACTCCACGGTTTTTGTCGATTAACGTTACCCCTACACCGTAGCCATCGAGCCCCTCATTTTTACGCGAGTGAGCGTCCAGGGTGATATCGGCTTCGATATGGATAAGCCCGTTTTTGAGCGTGACCCGCTGGCCAAAGTGTTGGTTGATATGGCCGTGAACCAGCACCTGAATGCCTGCCCGCCGGGCAACGTAGGCGCCGCGCGGCGTAAGGGGAAGATCGGCTTTACGGTATTTGGTTCTAAAGGTATTGGCCAAAGAGCCATAATAAAAACTGAACAGGTTTTGGTGCATTAGGTTTTTTTTGAAAGCGCGGTTGGCATGTTTTACGCCGTACTTGGCCAGCAGTTCGGCCATATGATCATCGAGGCCGGCATGCAGAAACAGGAAGGAGCCGCGCTTTTTAACCAGCCGCATGCGGCGGAAAAACCAGCTAAATTCCCCCGATTTGTTAAGAAACAGCGAACGACACTTCATCGCGGCGGCATAGACTTGGGTGAGCGTCAGGCCGTTTTTTGCACAGTGCGCCTCGAAGCTCTGCGCCTTGGTGGTCATCTTGCTGATTTCACGCTCTATACCCTCGGGGGTGAGAAACCCGGCGGCATAGAAGGGGAAGTTTTCGAACCAGTCGTTGCCTGGAAACAGCGCCTGTCGGCACGCCTGCTCGGACGGTAATCCTTTGTCCCACTGGGTATCGGCCAGGTATTGATCGAATACCTCTTTAAACAGCGGTATCACCTTCTTGCCCATGCGCACAAAGAGATGTTGGCTACCGGCGTCAGTGTCGCGTTCCAACGATAGTAGCCCCATCAGCAAGCGGAGATCATGGTTACCGGCCAGCAGAGTGATATCTGCTTTGAGGCGGTATAAATGGGCCAGGCTGCGCAGCATCATCAGATTGCTGGGGCCTTTGTCCAGACAGTCTCCGCCCACCACGATTTCGGCTTTTTTGCCGAATTTCGTCAGTGCATATTCACATAGGTGGGAGCCTTCGCGTTCGATGACACCTGCAGCAATTAGCGAGGCTTCAAATGCCTCGGCATCCGCATGGGGGTCTGAGATGAATGCCACTGGCTTTTTGGGCCAGGCGAAGCCCTTTTTTCGCGAGCGCTTAACAAAGGTGCTTAGCGCCTCATCGTGATTGACCGAAGTCGCGTCATCGGGCCAGGGCGCCCACTCTGTCGGAAGGCGCGTCAAGATGGCGTTGTGATACGGTTGTTTGCTTACCTTTGGAATAACATTGAACGCGGTCATAGAAGCCATCTTATTCATCGCTATCGTCTAATCGAGAGGGTCTGCTGGCTGGCGCTGTTTCCAGTTTCCGTACAGTCGGTGCCAGCCTTGGTTATGCCGCTCGAAAACGACCGGATGACCATGAAACATACTTAACCGTTTAATATCGCTGAAGGGTATGACATTTAAATGATAGCTGGCGTGGCGAATAGAGGCGCCGTGGCCCACTACCAGCTGTAGTCGTTTAGCCCCCTCAAGTCGCGGCGGTATATCTAAAAGTGCTTGTAAATGGGCAGCGACCCGTTCGCCTGCTTCCAACAGCGATTCCGCGCCGTCGAAGGGCAGTCTGAAATCGCTGGCTGATTTCCAGCCCTTAGGTAAGGGCTCAAGGCGAGGGTCGAGGGCGACGATCCGTTCTATTTCCTGAATGCTCAGATTGGCCAGCGCCCCAACGCTGCGTTCACAAAGGGCCGAAAAACTGCGCGAACAGGGTGGCTCCGCAAACAGCGGCGTTAGCTCTTCGCGGAAGATTTCGGCCGTTTGCCAGGCTCTTAGCAGCGTCGAGCAGTGTATCTCCGCATTGAGCTGATAGCCTGAAGTGGCTAGCCACGCGCCGAACCGACGCGCCTGCTCTCGAACGTCTTCCGCACCCTTTTCCGTGAGCGGGTAGGGCTGCAGGGCGCTGGGTGTATCCGCCAGTTGTGAATATTCACCGTGCCGAATCAGCGCCAGTGCCACCATCAGAGAATGCCTTTGGCTTGGAGCAGCGCAATGGCACGCTCAAAATCGATGGTACCGGTGAGGCGCAGCACTTCAACGCTCGCTAGATGTTCGGCATAGATCTTGGCAGATTGGGCTTGCTCGGCGGGAAAGTGGCCATCCGCGTGCTGAAAAAATGGCCCTGGGCTTTTGCGTAAGCCCTCAAGCGCCTCAGGTGTTTGGGTGATATCCACGCTACTCAGGGCTGTCGGGGCGGTAGCGTCTAATGCCCAGTCCAGCAGTATTAGGTGTTTGAGCGTGCCGGAGAGGGCGGTTTTACCCTCGCCATAGGCGTTAGGAATCAACACATCGTACTTCTGCTCAATATCCCATAGCTGGCTTTTGGGCATGCCGGTAAATCGGTCGCGCTCTTCAGTGGGCAGTATGTCGCTCAAACGCGGGGAGTTGATCAGCGTGCCTGGGTTAACGCGGGGGTGCTTGGCGACACCGATAACGCTTACCTGGTCGTTGTCGGGCTTAAACAGAATCCGGTCATTGGAGAGAAAACGCGCCTTTGCGGTTTCCAGCGCTTTCAGCATTAGCGTCGATTTACCACCACCGGAGCTGGCGGCAATGGCCGTGACGTTTCCATCGATATCAAAGGCCGAGGCGTGGCCGAGTAGGTAACCATCGCGTTGATGATGATTGAGGAACTGGTTGTTAATAAAGTTGATGACTTGCGATGAGTGCTTGTTTAACTCGCCAATCGCAGCTGGCGCCGTTAACGATTGGAACAGCACCATCCCCGTGCGTACTTTATGAATCCAGCGCCCTTGAGGAGTATCCACGTAGGCCTCTTTCAGCCCCAGAGCGCTGGTTTTGGCCCGTGTTACCGCTGTCCACTCGCGGCCGCTGGTATCCGCTTGCTGATCCAACAGCCATACCGGTAGTTCTGGCTGGTCAACGGTATGGACTTCTTTCGGGAGCAAACCAGACGCCGTTAAACCAGCATAGTAAACCTCAAGATGGTCAAGAATTGCTGGGTGGTCGGCCAGCACGCGAATTGTTAAACCATTGAACGTCAGCGGTAACGCATAGGTGCAGGCGGCCTTTGCCTGATTGATTTGTTGATTATCAAAAAGGTTGATCATTCACCTGCCTCTGCTGTCTCTGTCTCTGCTGTCTCGGCCTCAAGCTGGCTAAGCACATAATCACACAGCTTCTCAGCGGCATCGATACCACAGCCTTTTTTCGCGCCGCTAAATCCGCCAAAGGCCGAGACCTCAAAGACCACGGGCCCTTCATCGGTCAATGCAATGTCTACAGTGGTAAAGCTTAGATCGAAGCATGACTGGGCTTTTAGGCCAAGCTCAATCAGCTCAGAGCTTGCATCAAAGGTTCGATATTTGCCCCCGCTGTGAATCGTTGTATTCCACGACTTGTCATCGCCGACACGGGCATAGGTGCACAGGTACTTGCCGCCTAGAAATACCATGCCTAGATCTTGACCGCCCAGGTTGACGAATTT
Organism: Halomonas sp. ATBC28; assembly: GCF_005937175.1. NCBI lineage: Bacteria > Pseudomonadati > Pseudomonadota > Gammaproteobacteria > Oceanospirillales > Halomonadaceae > Halomonas > Halomonas sp. ATBC28. The sequence goes on from NZ_VCQL01000006.1 coordinate 14,133, forward strand.
CTGAAGGTAAAAAAGGCCATGCTTAGCCTTAAATTTATTCAGTATTTGAGTATTGGCTTTAACACCATCTGCCGCTTTTAACACCACCATGCCGCGGGCTTTGGTCGAGTAGAGCGGTTTTAAGATCGCCTTTCCGAACGCCTGGATCGCCTCCAGCGCCGCATCAGTGCTCTCGGTTACTCGTGTCGCGGGCAGTGGGACGCCGCCTGATGCCAGGGCGGCGGTGCCCTCAAGACGATTAATCAAGCGGCTTACCTGGTTTGGGCTGCTAAAACAGCGCACCCCATCCTCCTCAAGGCTGCTAAGCATGCGCAGTCGGTCGTCGGCGGCTGGGGAGTAGGTTTCGCTTATTTTTTTGATGATCACGCCGTCAAGCGCGTTGAGCAGGGTGTCCCGATAACGTAACTCGCCGGTTTCAAGTTCCAGCACTACGTCAGCCATATCGATAACGCAGCGGTAGCCGGTGCGCTGTTCCAAATGATTCGCCAAGACCTCGGTTGACCATTTGCCAGGTATCCCAATGACCGCAATTCGCTTATTAATCACTAAAAATATCCTCTAGGGGAAGCCTGTACTTCTCTATTTTCTCAGGGGTTAGAAGTGTTATGGCCTCTAGCAGGTAGCTCGCTCTAAGGGCGAGTCGGTTGGCAAAACGTTTGTCGTAGATAAAGCGCGTAGAGGTGGCAAAGGAGCGCCCCAGCGCGATGGCTAGCCGCGCATCAAAGCTTACATCGTTATTCTCTTTGGCGAACCGGCGCGCAAACTGATAGAGCTGTCTGATCAATCCCATTAGTTCGGCTCTAGGGGCCGCATCCATAATGGGCAGCCGATAAATTGACGCCATCAGAACGGATAAATCCTGAACATAATCAGAATAGGAGGCGCGGTGCAGGTCGATAAAGTAGATGCGATTTTTGAGTTCGTCATAGATGAGGTTGTCGACGTTGAAGTCGCCGTGGATCAGCACGGAAAATGGCGCCCTAAGCTGACGCTCTAGGGACTCTACGCGATCGATCAACTCATCAAAACTGGGGCGGGGCAGTCCGCAAATGGTTTGGTGTGTATGAAACAGTGTCGGGTGCGTGTGGCGGGTTTCGGGCATGCGTTTACGCAACTGCTGCATATACTCGGGTTGAGCCGGCTCGTTAGTACGTGATGTCTTCCAGATCTTTCTCAACGTCCGTTGGAGTGTGTGGGCAAGTTGCTTGGCGGATTTCCACTGGTCGTTTAACAGTAGTGACTCAAGCGTTCGGCCGGGAAGGTGTTCGATCACCATTGAACCCAGCTCATCCCCCTGCTCGACATGGTGCGAGAGAACCGTTGGAGCCACCTTCGGATAGACCCGTTTCCATTGATCTACCCCGTAAAGTTCTTCAATGACTTTCTGGCTTTCACCCTCTTTGTAGACTGCCATCATCTTGCCAGAGGGGGCGTGCTCGGCTCTCAGTGTGGCAATGGTGCTGCCGCTGCGGGTAAGCGCCAGCCGCTCGACGGTAAAGTCGTCATTCTGGGCGGTCATCGCGTGGGCGGCATTTTTCAGTTGCTTGTAATTTTGCAAGCGTACGGCAGGGCCGAAGTTGGCGGCGAGTAGGGCGTCGGCAAGCTCTGAAAGCAGATGAATCATGCGGTTAAGCTGAAAATCCACCACGGCGCTGTTACGCATGCCTGAAGCGTCCTGCTCAAAATCAGTGGTTAAGCGGGCGGTTATTTTGGGAATTCGGCGTCCAATTTTCAGGCCTTGGCGAGTGTTTGCATCATCGATATTAATGATCACCAGCTTCAATGATTTACCCACCAGTCGAATGAGCTTGGCGTACTCTTTTCGCGATTTATCGGGAAGCTGCTTTAGGGCCTTGATGGCGGTGAATTCAAGGCAGGATTGGCCTAACTGGTCAAGTAGTCGGGCTAAGCGCTCAAGGGATTTGGATTGTTGAAAACCCTGCCCATCGACTTTGCGTCGCTGCACATCCATGGCGACGGCGAGCTCAACTTTCTCCACCAGCGTGTTCCTATAGCCTGTGCGATTGATCAGGCGCCGAGAAACGGATTCACTTGGCTGAGTCACATAAACTTCAACTAACTCGAAGTGATTTTCAACTTCGAATCGTAGAAAATAGAAATGCTCCAAAATCGACGTATTGATACGCTGCCTCACCAAGATAACGTGCGCTTAGGTGGTTACTGCTTCTGAGAGTCAACAGTATAAGTAACAGTGCCATCTTTTACGTTACATGTTTCTTACAGTTCAAAGAGTTGTATGAAAAAAAGACGTTTTATCGGTACCCGAATGTGTCTGCCCCGTGAGATTGGCAAGGGGCGGGATCTGCGTCTGGCCAGATACCGAAAAGCCCCCGAGCTAGGGCCGAAAATACTCTTCTTTAGTGGCGGTACGGCACTGAGACATTTTTCTGAGGTGTTGACGGACTATACCCATAATTCCATTCATCTGGTTACCCCTTTTGATTCAGGAGGCAGCTCGGCAGAGTTACGCCGGGCCTTCGCGATGCCTGCGGTGGGCGACCTAAGGGCACGCCTGCTTGCTCTTGCTGATGATTCAGTCACCGGGCACCCTGAGGTGGCTGCGCTTTTTTCACATCGGCTAGTAGCACAGGGGTTGGAAGACGCGGCGGCAAAGGCAGCACTTGAGCAAAGCCTGCAGGCTCTTGTCAGTGCTAAGCACCCGCTGCTCAAGGCAATTGCTGAGCCCATGCGGTCACTGATCCAGAGCTATATCGCCGCATTCTACAAACATATGCCCAAGGATTTTAGCCTCGCTGGTGCCAGTGTCGGGAACCTCATCTTGACCGGCGGCTATCTGATTCATGACCGCTCTCTGGATCCGATCGCCTTTCTCTTTGGTCAACTGATCAAGACCCGCGGCACCGTTCGGACAACGACGGATGCCAACCTTCAATTGGAGGTATTGTTAGAGAACGGTCGAACGATTATTGGTCAACACTGCTTTACCGGCAAAGAGACGGCTCAAATCGATTCGCCCATCAGAGCGATAAAATTATCAGGCGAGGCGGACGATATCGATACCTTGGATGCCTCCAAGGTGTGTAAAGAGACCCGTAAGCTCATTGATTCGGCAGAGCTGTTGGTTTTCCCGCCGGGCAGTTTTTATAGCAGTGTCATTGCCAACCTGCTGCCAAAGGGGGTTGATAAGGCATTGGCTAAAAACCCGTCACCCAAGGTGTATGTGCCAAGCCTGGGAACTGATCTTGAAACGCTTGGCATGACGTTGGTGGATCAGGTTCAAGTGCTCAATGAGCATTTGTCTGGCACACTCGAACCCTTATCGTCTAAGCGGTCTTCAATCGATTTTTTACTGTTTGATTCGCAGCTTCTGAGTGTTTCGGCTGATCAGATTGAGACGCTACGCGATGAAATGGGTATTCAAATTATTGATCTAGATCTTGCGCCGGAGAATGCTGATACCCAACGTTATGATGACGTTAAGCTGGCTGAAGCGCTGCTTGGGTTGACCTGACACCGACATACTCTAAATGACCTTGGGCATTGCTATGCGTCTTAGTTACCAGGGCCCGCTGCCTGAAATGGTGGGGTTTTTGCTATTGCCGCAGTATTCGATGATGGCTTTCTTTGCGGCGGTGGAGCCGCTGCGAATTGCCAACCGCATTGCCCATCGACCGCTGTTCGACTGGACGTTGATTAGCGCTGATGGCGGGCCGGTGACGGCGTCGAACGGTATGACCTTGATGGTGGATCACGCAACGGCGGATGTTCACCATTTGCCCTCGCTTGCGGTATGCAGCGGCTTTACTCCCGAGGCGCATCTTACCCGGCCGTTAATGGCCTGGCTTCATCAGTTGGATCAGGCGGGCTGCTGTTTGGGTGGTATTGATACCGGAGCGTTTCTACTCGCCGCTACAGGGTTGTTAAAGCACGAGCGGGTGGCACTGCACTGGGAGAGTCTGCCCGCGTTTCGTGAGCGTTTTCCGGGTATTGACACTACCGATGAGCTTTACGAGTTGGGCGAGCGGCGCTTCTCCTGTGCGGGTGGGGCAGCGGCGATGGATATGGCGCTGGAAGTGATTGCCCGGCGGCATGGCGCAAAGTTGGCTATCGATGTCTCCGAGCAACTGATCCATGACCGAATTCGCACCCGCAGCGATCAGCAGCGCATGGCGTTGGTGAAGCGCTTAGGTACGCATAACCGGCGCGTTGTGGAGGCGGTTGCGCTGATGGAGCAGAACCTGGAAGAACCGCTCCCCCTTGACGAGATAGCCAGCCAAGTAGAGGTATCGGTGCGCCAGTTGCAGCGTCTGTTTGAGCAGGAGCTAAACGTGACCCCGCGTCAATGGTATTTGCAGCTGCGTGTGAAGCGCGCCCGGCGGCTGCTGGCCGAGACTGACTTAGCGGTATTAGAAGTGGGCGTGGCCTGTGGGTTTAGTTCGTCGTCGAGCTTTGCGCGTACGTTTCGTGCGCATTACGGCTACTCGCCTCGGCAGGTGCGTTCTGCCATAGCGGAGAAGACCTTTAAAGCGCAATGAGTGTCGCTTAATGCCTGATAAGCGTCGCTTAGTGTCTAGTGATAGGGGAGTAGCCGCGCATACTAGCTAAACCCAACTAATAAAGAGGTTTAGCCAAATGTCGGTCACAACTAGCTTCGCCACCACTAGCTCTGCCACTACCAGCCCTACCACTACTAAGACGCTGTCGTTGACAGCGAGCTTTTTACTCGCTGCGTTTGCTGCCACACCCGCTATGGCAGAGCTTGATGAACTGCGCTTTGGGGTGCCGCCGTGGCCTGGGGTGACGGTAAAGTCTGAAGTGGCGGCCCAGCTACTTGAGACCATGGGGTACGAGACCCGACAGCAAGATTTAGCCGTGAGCGTTATCCTCGAAGGCTTAACGCGGAACGACTTGGAAATTTATCTAGGCGGCTGGTATCCCGTTCAGACTGATATGGTCGAGCCCCTGGTGGCCGACGGTAAAGTCGAAAAAGTGGTTTCCAATATCCGCGGCGCCAATTCCGGGCTAGTGGTTCCCCAGTATGTTTACGATGCAGGCGTCACCACGGTGGCTGAGCTGGCAGAGCATCACGACCGCTTCGATGGTGAAATTCAGGGGATTGAAGCAGGCACCGGTATTAACGATGCGATTCTCAATGCCATCGATAATGATCTTGCGGGGCTGGGCGATTGGCAGCTCCGTGAAAGCTCCACTTCGGCCATGCTGGCCCAGGCTGAGCAAAAAATGGCCGATGAAGAGTGGGTGACCTTTGTCGGCTGGGAGCCTCACTGGATGAACGTGAGCTTCGATCTGGCCTATTTAGCCGATAGCGATGATGCGGGCGTGGCTTCTATTGAAAGCACGGTATGGACAATTACCCCTGCCAGCCTGGCGGAAGAAGCGCCTGAGGTTCACCGCTTTCTGTCGCAGTACGTGATCGATATCGAAGATCAGAATGACTGGGTGCACGAGTACAGCTACGAAGAGCGCCCGGCGGATGAAGTGGCTAATGAGTGGATCGGCAACAACCTGGATACCGTTGCCGAGTGGCTGGAGGGTGTTGAAACCCGCGATGGGGAATCCGCCATCGAGCAAGTTCGGGCCCAATACGGTTCTTAATAGTAAAGCTCGGCTCTTAATCACACGATTCGTAAAGCCTAAGCAGCGATAATGCCAAACAGCGCCTTATTAATTAAGGCGCTGTTTTAGTTTTTGGCAAAAGTCCTGCCAAGCCGCACTCATACCGGGTAGCAGCGCATGAGCGTGAAGGGCGGCATGAACCATGTTCGGGGCGCAGCGATAGCCTACCGAGGCACCTTCCTCGCGCCAATTGGCTATTGCGGCTTCGATGGGGAGTGTCAGTGGATCCCTCTCCACGGTCAGCATTTCAATGCTTGCGGCAGGAGGGCGGCGATCACGCTGAGTAGCAATGATGTCAGGACACTGTTGACGAATGTCGAGTACATCATCCCGTGAAAGTAGCGGCGCATCTTCTCCCAAGCATTCAAGGGAAAGCGCGCCAACGGTTGGGTAGATCAATCCTAGCGGTGGCGCTTCATTCTGCTGATGGGCAAGGTCAATGGCTAATCGCCCGCCCGCGCTGTCACCCACCAGCGCAACAGGATAAATCGCTTCTAACACCGTACGGCAGTCTGCCAGCATGGTGGGGTAATCTACCTCTGGTGCCAGCCGATAGTTAACGCTTACCACTTCACGCTCAAGCATCTGGGCCAAGCTGGCGGCGGGGCCATGGTGGCTCTCTGTTGAGCCGATGGTAAAACCGCCGCCATGGATAAACAGCACGCAGCCGGGCGTTCGCTGCTGGGGAATAAAACGACGCACGCGAACACCACCCAAAGCGCTATTTTCGACCCGCATTCCAGCCGGGTCGGGTGGGGCGAACGTTTGGCAAAGCTCAACGTAGGCGCGCCGCGCTTGAGGTAATTGTAGCTCCTTTATCTTTGCCAGCCCGGCGTTAAAGCGCTGAATAAAGTCGTCCACGATCATCGCTACTGTAACCCTTAGCGCCGCATACCAATGGTGCGGCCAGCAAGCTCGGGCCAAGCGTCTTTATGAGCTTGGGGTAGTTCTGTCACGCGATTTGCGACCGCTTCTGGAAACGGGCTTGGATGCCCAGAGGCTTGTTTCATGCCCATCAACATCTGCTCGCTGGTGGCTATCAGGTTATCTTCTTCATCGAACAGGGTGAAAAAGACGTGCAGGCGCTTTGTGTCGCTATCCAGTAGTGTCAGGCTGACGTTCAGGGCTTGGCCTTGGTGGGCCTCGCGGCGGTAGCAGAGGTGCGTTTCCAAGGTATAGATCGTGTAGCCATAGTGTTCTCGGCCCGCTTCATCCAACCCAATGGTGTCGATAAGCGCCTCGCAGGCCAGAGAGAAGACGCGGGCGTACTCCGCGTCGTTCATATGCCCGTTGTAGTCGACCCACTCGGGAGCGACGTGGGTTTTATAAATAATCATTAAATGCGCCCCTGTAAGCCTTCGGCTTCCGGCCAATATTTTTGCACCACCTCGAGCAGCTCGACTAAAAAGTCATCCCGGCGCCGGTCGAGCGTAGCCACTGAACGTCCTGCCGCTTGATGCTCACACCCCTCGACGACTTTATCAATCAGTTCATCGGTGAGTTCCGGGGCCTCCAGCTTGGTCCAGGGCAGTTTTAGCGCTGGGCCAAATTGCTCCAGCATATGGCGCATGCCTGGCTCGCCGCCCGCTAGGTGGAAGGTTAAGAACGTGCCCATCAACGGCCAGCGGAGTCCACAGCCGTAAACCACGGCGGCATCGATCTCCTCGGTGGTCGCCACGCCATCGTTAACCAGATGCAGGGCTTCCCGCCACAGCGCCTCCATTAAGCGGTCGGCAATGTGGCCCTCGATTTCTCGGCGAACCACCAGTGGGCGCATGGCGAGCGCCTGATACAGCCTCTGGGCGCTGGCGGTCTGTGTGGGCTGGGTTGACTCACCCCCAACAAGCTCTACCAATGGCAGTAAATACACCGGGTTGAAGGGGTGAGCGACGATCACGCGCCCAGGCGCTTGTTGGCACTGCTGCTGCAGGTCGGTGGGTTTAAAGCCGGAGGTAGACGAGCCAATAATGACGTTCGGTGAGGCAGCAGCGTCAATCGCGGCTAAAATCTCTTGTTTTAGCGGTCGGCGCTCGGGCACGTTTTCCTGAATCAGGTCCGCACCATCCACGGCTTTTTCAATCGTATCCGCAAAGGTTAACCGCTCAGGGCTAGCATCGGGTGCTAAACCGAGCTGGGTTAACGAGGGCCAGGCATTGTCGATAAACGATTGGGTACGCGCTGGCGCCTGGGGATCTGGGTCGAAGGCGACGACGTCCCATCCTTGGGCGAGGGCGCGGGCAATCCAACCGTTGCCAATCACGCCGGTACCAATCACGGCTAAGCGGCTCATACATCACCTCCGACTGCGTTACCCATGATACGTCCGGTCATCGGGTCGCGTAGTTTGAGATGAACGCGGGTTTCTGCAGGCGTCATTACTCGGGCGCCGAGGTTTTCAATAATGGTCGACGCTTTCTCGACCAGTTGGCCGTTGTTGGCCAACACGCCTTTCTCTAAAAACAGGTTATCTTCCAACCCAACCCTAGCGTGGCCACCCAGCAGCACCGCCTGGGCGACCATGGGCATTTGATGTCGACCAATGCCGAAGGCGGCCCAGTTAGCGTTGGCAGGTAATTTGTTGCGCATGGTCAGCATCGTTTCTGTGTCCGCTTCAGCACCCCAGGGAATACCCAGACAGAGCTGATAGAGCGGGTCGCCATCGATCAAGCCCTCTTGCTGAAGCTGGCGGGCAAACCAGACGTGGCCCAGATCAAAGCACTCCAGCTCAGGCTTAACGCCTGCGGCCTGAACTAGGCGGGCGTGTTCACGCAGCCAGTCTGCGGGGTTTACGTAGACCATATCGCCAAAATTGAGGCTGCCGCAGTCCAGCGTACACAGCTCGGGGAGCAGTTCGCCGACCGGGGCGTGACGCTCGGCGGGTGTTTGGATATCGGTGCCTGGGCCGCCGCGCGTTGGGTCGGTGGCATCGGGTATCCAGTCGCCGCCGCCACCAGCGGTGATGTTCATCACAATATCCACATCGGCCTCGCGTACGCGCTCCATCACTTCGCGGAACTGCTCAGTAGAGTGGCTGATGCCGCCGGTCTCCGGGTCGCGAACATGGATATGCGCGATGCTGGCCCCGGCATGCGCCGCTTCAATGCAGGAAGCTGCAATGGCCTTGGGTGTAACAGGCACATTGGGGTTTTTTGCGGTGGTATCTCCCGCGCCCGTCACGGCACAGGTGAGAATGACATTGCGGTTCATGGCGTGCTCTCTAGTCAGCGGTTTATTCGCTTACTAGTGTGTCGCCGTGTGCAGACATTAGTTGTCATAAAGCGACATTCGCTATACATAAGATGCGATTTTTGATCTCGGCTAATTAATACCCGGTCATTTCCAAATAACCCTCGCCAAGCGGTTCGCCGCTGGCGCGGTCGTTGACCACCACTTCACCTTCCCAGTAGGGCACGCTGGTGGTCATCCAGCGGTTGGCGTGGGGCGCTTCGATGTTGATGTCGATCCCTACTGACGGTATTTCCAGCCGCCATTGGGTGGGCACATTGCGACCGGCGACAGCCGACGTTGCCAGCGGCGTTAGGGTAATGTCATCTGATGCTAAGGGGGTGGCGTCGCCTTGGGGAGTAATCCAGGTGCCGGAGCGGTAGTCGGCGTTTTGAGCGGAGCCACCACGTAGTTGAAACGCCATCAGCTTGTGGCCGTCATTAAGGTGAATCGAGAACCAGTCCCAGCCTGATTGGCGGGCATCAAGCAGTTGGCTGCTCCACTCACGATCCAGCCAGCCGCGTCCGCTAACGGTTTTTGTCTCGCCGTTAATGGTGGCTTCGCCGTTTATCCGCCAGAAGGGCTGACTGTAGTACATGGAGCCCTGGCCATTGGCGGCTTTCTGGCTAAAACCCTGTTCGCCGTGAAGCACCAGCGGCCCCTCTGCAGTCAGTTCTAAACGGTAGCCAAAACGCGATGCACCCTCGCCGCTGTAGGCGGTTAGTGTAAGGTGATTAAAATCGCTGCTGTCGGCTTCTTCGTTAGCTTTAAGCTGCCAATCATCCAGCCAGGCATGAAAGGGGCTAATCATTACGCCTGCTTGGCTGTCCTGAGGAGTATTCAATGAGGCCTGTGAATGGCTGCGCCCGAAACGTTCGGCCACCTGGTGTTGCTCGCCCTGGGAGATCGCCATATGGGCCATCCAGAGTTGATCGGCTGCCCAGGGCGTTGGCTCAGGGCGTTCGTTGGGAGGCATCAGCGCCTGGCGAAAGAGCGTCCACTGCAGGCCGACGGGCTCTCCTGCGGTATCTTCAAGGTTGGCGGTGAGATACCACCATTCAATGCGGTAGTCCGGGTGGGCGGCGTGCTCTTGTGGAAAACTGAGCGGCTGATTAGGCTCGGCATGCCTAAAACCATCGGCGTCTTGTCCTAAACCGGCAAAGCCTGTGCTGTTGGTTTCGGTTTGATTCTCTTCGCCACAGCCGAAAAGTGTCAGCGCCACAGTGGCTATCAGTAGAAGACGCAAGGTTAGTCGAAGCCTTAAGCTCATTGATTGGCCTCTTCTGCCAGTAAGGCCCGCGGTGAGGCGCGCCAGAAACGCAGCGTGGGCAGGGCTGCTGCCAGGAGTGCCACACCAACGGCGGTGGCCAGAGTAACGGCCATTTGCCCAGGAAATAGATAGAGCGGTAGTCGCCAGCCGAAGGCGGCCACATTAATAATCGCCACTAATCCCCAGGTAATCGCGATACCCAGTGGAATGGCCAGCAGGCCGGTGGCTAATGCGGCACCGCTTAGTTGTGCCAGATTTAATTGTGCCAGCTGTGTTCGGGGAACGCCCAGCGCCCATAGCGGCGCTAACTGTTGGCGTCGGCTGCGGGCCTGGGTCAGTAGGCTGGCGAGAAGCGCCAGTGCCGCTACCGCTAGGGTTAATACATTGAGCGCGCGGGTAATGGTAAAGGTACGCTCAAAAATCTCGGTGGCAATACGCTTGATCTCGCGCTGATCGCTCAGCGCATCGCTACCGAGGTCAAAGCGTTCGAGCAGGGCAGCACGCAGGGAATCAATATCAGCCTCGTCACTCAGCACTAACCCCATGGAGCTAGGTGGAGCATCAAAACGCGCGGCAAGCTGGGGCGATGCCATTAGCACCTGCCCGCTGGGGTTGCCGTAGTCGGGATAAATAGCGGAGATGGTCAGCGTTTCATTGGCGCCAGGCGCGTTCAGCGTCAGGCGATCACCGGGGGAGAGGTTCTCTGCAGTGGCAAGTTGCTCGTTAATAAAAATCGCGCCATCACTAAAGGCTGCCCAGGCGGATGAGCGGTCTTGTTGGGTTGCCAGCAGCGGCCAGTGCGGAGTGAGTGATTCGCCAGGGGTAATGCCGTAAAGCTCGATAGGCGTGCCTAAAGAGCGGCTACCTTCCGGCGTTGTAGCGGCCTGTAGTGTTGCATCGCTGCGCCGTGTGAGCAGGCGCTCGAAGACCTCCGGGCGATCAGCCAGCCAAGCATCAATATCCGCATATTGCTCGGCGGGGGCATTCAAGTAGAGCGGGGCGACCAAGCGCTGATCGAGCCAGTCTAAAAACGTCAGGCGAAAGCCGCCGACCATGCTACCGACCCCCAGATTGGTCGCCAGGGCGATAAGTAGTGCCATCATGGCCAGTGACAGCCTAGGTAGCTGAAGCTGCATATCCGCCAGTGCCCAGTGAATAAGTGGGAGCCGCCGGGCGAGGTACGTCAGCGCTTTTAGTAGCAGTGCTAAACAGGGCGGCAGCCACAGGGCGCTAGCCAGAAGTAACGCCGCTACCAGCGTAAAGCCTGTCACTAATCCATCGCCAGGGGGCTGAAAGCGAAGCCAAACATACAATGCTAGTGCAACGCCCATCGCGAAAGTGCCGCCGATGCTCATTAGCGATAATTGGCGGCGGTAACCGCTACGCCAGGCCTGCATCTGACCCAGCTCCAACATGTTTAAGCGGGCCGCGCGCCATAGCACGCCGCTGCCTGCCAGCAGTAGTCCGCCAAGGCTAACCGCCAGCCCACCGACCCAGTAATGCCAGGGCAGGTTGAGCTCTTGCCCGATGCCTGCGCCATAAAGTGAGCCCAGGGTTGCCGCGACATCGGGCAGTAACAAACGTGCCAGCCATACGCCGCTGGCAATACCGGCAAGTGCTCCGATTAGGCCGAGCAGGAGCAGCTCTAAGCTGAGCGCTAGCACTAAACTGCGCCCTGATACACCCAGCACTCGCAGGGTGCGCAGCATGCCCAGGCGTTGCTCCAACGCTAGGCCTAGCGCTGCTTGAACGATGAATAGCCCCACGACCCAGGCAAGTAGCCCCAGTGCGGTAAGGTTCAGGTGAAAGCTTTCGGTCAGTTGACCAGGGGAGGCAAGCGTGGTGGCGCGGGTGAGCGTTAATCCCGGGGGCGCTTCAGTGAGTGCCCCCGGGGCGGCCACGATGCGCGTAAGCTGGTCGCCGCTTTCAAGCAACCGCGCTGCGGCGGCAATATCCATGATCAGCGTGTCTGGGGGTAGTGCTGGCGCTAAAACGAGCGGCGGGAGTGTTTTGCCATCTGCCAAGGTCGGGGTGGCAGCCGATGCATTCTCGCGCGTTATCCCTAGGGCTTCCAAAGCGTCAGGCGCTACGCGTGTTTGCCACGGGGGCGTTAGAAAGTCACTTAACGACGCGGAGGTGTTGGCTTGAGCCAGCGCGTTATCGTTGGAAAGGGTCAGTGGGTCAATGCCGATCAGAGTTAGCCGGGTGCCATCTTGGGTAACGACTTCACCCTCTAGCATGGGCGATACGGGCAAGCCTGCTTGATGCAGGGCGTGATACTCGGCACGACTGAATGGCATGCCATCGCGCCGCTCAAGCTGATCCAGCTGGGTGTCAAACAGCGCATCGGCGCGGGTGTAGCTGTCGCGAGCGGTGGCGTTGATCGCCTGGATGCCACTCCATAGGGCACTAGCCACCCATAGTCCGAGCAGCAGCATTATCAGTTGGCCGGGGTGGCGCCGGTAGTGGCTAAGTAGCGTGGATAGCACCCGGGTCATAGTGCCGCTTCTAGTAGATGACCGTGGCTTAGACGTAGGCAGCGATCAAGCGGAGCCGCCACTTGGGGGCTGTGGGTGACAATGAGCAGGGCGCACTGAGTTTCGCGAACCAGGCTCAATAGCAGTTCAAGCACCTCGCCTGCGGTGGTTTCATCCAAATTGCCCGTGGGTTCATCGGCAAGCAGCAGAGGTGGGCGCGGCGCCAGAGCACGACCAATAGCTAAGCGCTGCTGCTGCCCGCCAGAGAGCTGCTCCGGGTAACGTGTTTCCATGCCACTCAGCCCAAGCCGCTCAATTAAGTGGTCTGTCCAGTCGGCATCGTCGCGATTGGCTAAGCGCGCCTGTAAGCGCAGATTGTCGATGACCGTTAAGCTGGGCACCAAGTGGAATTGCTGGAAGACTAAACCCAGTTGCTCGCGGCGTAGCTTGGCGCGCGTGGGCTCAGGTAGAGACGCGACATTCTGGTTTTCGAAGCTAACTGTTCCTTGGTCGGGAAGATCTAAACCGGCGGCAAGATGCAGTAGGGTGGATTTGCCGCTCCCAGATTCTCCCATTAGCGCCAGGCTTTCTCCTGCCGCGAGACGAAGGGAGACATCGTTGAGCACGTTCAGCGGCCCTTGTGGCGTCGTGTAGGTTTTATGTACCTGATGAAATTCCAGCATGGCTGCCTTTGTTGTCCATTAAGGTAGAGGCTAGTTGATGCTAGTTTGGAGCCCCTGGCGCGCCGCGCTCCCCATATACTGCTATTCCACCCCTGCCCGTGCGTTTAATGAAATACATACTTTTATCCGCGGCATCAATAAGCTCGCCCGCATCGCCAAATCCGCCATCGTTCAGGCAGGCAATGCCAATCGAAACGGAGACATAGATAGGGTGCTGGTCGTTGTGAGACATGGGCGTTTTTTCTAAACGCTGGGCAATACGTTTGGCGAATACTTGAGCTGCCTGGGCATCTTCATCTGGCAAAATGACCAGAAACTCTTCGCCTCCCCAGCGCCCCGCAAGATCGCCTTCACGAATAAGCGACTGCAGCGTTTTGCCGAATTTTTGCAGCACGTTGTCGCCCATTTGGTGGCCGTATTGATCGTTGAGCTTCTTAAAGTGGTCAAGGTCAATAAATACCACTGACATGATGCGAGACTGTTCCTGGCATAAGGCAAAGCGCTTATGCATCTGCTCTTCAAGCCAGGATCGGTTGGCAAGACCGGTGAGCATATCGGTTCGTGAACGCTCTTCTAACTCATCTTGTCGTTGACGCAGGGAGGCGAGCTCTACTTGTTGCGTTTCAAAGCGCGCTTTGAGCTGTAACGTCTGTTGGAACAGCAGTTGTTGAGCCTCGGCAAGCAACGATTCGTTATCCTGCAAAGGGGGGGCCGTCATTTGCAGCATGTCCGCCAGCGCTGGCAACTGTTCCTGAATATTCTCTAACAAAAGCCGTAATGAGATCGCATGGGCGCCCTGGTAGGTTTCAAACTCTCGTACCACGGCGACGAGCGACTGCGCAGGATGTGAAGAGAGCCAGGCGTCGGCGATGGGCCCAGACAGCTGAATGCAAAGCCTATCGGCGGCGGTAATGTCGTACTCATTGTGGCTATCGCAGATACGCTGAGCGAGCGGTGTTGGAACACCCCATTTGGCAGCAAGCCAAGCACCTACTTGAGAGTGATCGCAGCCAAAAAGGCGCTGTTCCGACTCGGATAACTGTCGATGAGAGAGTGCGGCTTCAGCATACAACTCATGGCTCTCTTTAGGGTATGTTGCCCTTAAAGTCATGATGCCAATGTCTTGTAGTAAGGCGGCAGTGAAAACGGGCCCCGCCATGTCCGGGCAAAGCTGTATGGCAAGGTGTCGTGCTGCTAACGAGGCGATGATAGAGCGCATCCATACCCGCTGGTAATGGGCGTCAATACCTCTGTTTTGAAGCAGGCTGAAGCTCATTACCGCTGCCAGCGTGGTGTCTAACCCCAAACGTGCCGTTGCTTCTTGGCACGCATGTACCTTTATATGACTACGTGAGAAAAAAGCGCTATTGGCAAGGGTAATGATACGCATGCTCAAGGCAGGATCACGCTCGATAGCATTGGCGTAGTCGTTTACCGACGGATGCTCAGTACGTGCCACTTTTAAAACGTTAACGGCGACAGCAGGGAGGGTAGGTAAGTTTGGACACTTGAGTAGATCAGCTATCAAAAATAACGGTAATTCTGTCGTTAAGACCAGGTCTTTCGAATTATCCTTTGCCTGGATGGCCTGCATTATTCTCTCCTTACGCGTATTTAGCTTGCAGCAGCCGTGAGCCATCCATGGCAATTGCCGTATTGGGCAGTATTCAGTCGTTTGTATCAAACCATTTTAGGTGATTCGTCTGCGAAATACTCGCGGTTGAATGCCGATTTTATTACAGCTCAAAGTTCAAAAAATACGCTAAACCGAGATGTTATGTAAGATATTTCTCAGAACCAGCTAAGAAGTTGGCTATTAGTCGTCTGGCTCGATGTGCGACTAAAGGGTATAGCGATGAGCCTTTTTTTATCTCAATTCAACTACCATACTAGTCATATCAGCTTCTGGCGCTAATCGTCTCGGGCTTCTCTAATTAGGATCAGGTGCAATGCACACGACATTACAAACGCTCTGGCAGGGAACCCACGAAGGGGAATCGGTTCGCCAACGGCTATTTCATGTGCTGAGGCAGTCGATTATTCAGATGGTACTGGCGCCGGGGCAGGCGCTATCGGAAAAGGAGCTTGCCGACACTTTTTCGGTGAGCCGTCAGCCAGTGCGGGAAGCTTTCATAAGGCTCTCAGAGTCAGGCTTGGTGGAAGTTCGCCCTCAAAGGGGAACCTATGTTGTACGCATTTCGCGCCAAGCGGTGCTAGAGGCACGATTTATTCGTGAGTCGCTTGAGGTGTCAATCGTACGCGAAGCCACCAAGCAACCCCTTCAGTCTGGCGTGCTAATGGAGCTTAACGAGCTTATTGATCGACAGCGTAGCTGCATCGAGCGACAAGACCATGACCGCTTCTTCTTTCTTGATGAAATGTTTCATCGCACCTTGGCATTGGCTACGGGACAAACCATGGCGTGGAATGTGATTGAAGACGTCAAAGCACAATTAGACAGAGTACGGTATTTGAGTATTCCTGATTCTACGCCTATTCCGAAATTGGCCGATCAGCATCAGGCCATCGTGGATGCGATATCTGCTGGAGATACTGACGCGGCAGTTCAGGCAATGAGTATTCATCAATGTGAAATACTCCACTCTCTGCCTGAATTAGAGCATCGCTTTCCGGAGCTGTTTGAAGGTGTGAGCATGAATGTTCATGCGCTAACTATATAAAACCCACTAATGAGTACAACAACGCTGCACAAGTTGCATGGAGTAGATCCAGCCAGAACTGGCTGGTGAATTATCAACAATAAATAGATGTCTTTAGGAGCCCTACATGAAACTCACAAAATTACTGCCTGCTGTTGCATTGGTTGTCGCAAGCCATTCGGCTCACGCTGCTTACCAGCTTAATGTCTCAATTGCGTTGAGTCCTCAGGATCCCATTGCTCAGGCGATGGAGAGCGCTAAAGAGGCGATTGATGAGCGCTCAGAGGGAGAGCTGACCATTCAGATTTTCCCAAACAGCCAGCTTGGTTCTGACGAAGACGTGATCGAACAAATTCGTAGTGGTGCCAATATCGCGATCTTAGTCGATGCGGGGCGTTTATCGGAGTATCAACCTGAGTTGGGTATCTTAAGTGCCCCTTATTTAGTTGAAGACTATCGTGACTATGACCAAATCACAACATCTCCGCTTTACCTTGATTGGGTCGAAAGTATGGCAGAAACCAGTGGTTTACGATTACTCAATTATAACTGGTTTCAAGGGTCACGGCAGATGCTGACTCAAAATGAAGTGAAGACACCTGATGATTTGAGTGGTGTGCGTGTGCGGACTATCAACTCACCAGTATGGGTGAAAACCGTCGAAGCGATGGGCGCTACTCCAACACCGCTGCCTTGGTCAGAAGTTTACTCAGCGCTACAGCTAGGGTCGATCGACGGGGCTGAAGCACAACTAACCGCCGCTGAAGGCCAAAATCTGCATGAAGTTATTACTCATGTGGCACTAACAAACCATATTCATTTGATGACCGGTATTGCGACTTCTGAACAGTGGTATCAAGCATTACCTGATGAGCTGCGCTCTATTCTTGATGAAGAACTGCTAAAAGCTGGTGAAGCTGCTAGTCAAGCAACTGCAGCGGCTCAAGCCTCAGTGCGCGCGCGGATGGTAGCGGAGGGCGTTACGTTTTCTCAAGTGGATATGGGCGTATTCAGAGATCGAATGGGCAGCGTTTATGAAGAGCTAGGTTACAACCAGTATCGTGATCAATTGCTTTCTTCAGAGTGAGTCTCAGCCCTCTGCTCGCCAGGGCGGGGGCTGCACCCTTTTTGTCTTTTGCTATTACTTAACTGTCCGGATGCCCGTATAGGGCGAGGAATGCTGTATGTGGCATTGGTATGATAAAGGTGAGGAGTGGCTGGCTATCATGCTACTCGGTGGTACCTCTCTCACCATGTTAGTTAGCTCAACGGCTAGGGCAATAGGAAATCCTTTTGCAGGGGGCGCTGAGCTTGCACAATTTTTGTTTATTTGGACTGCTGTATTAGGGGCTGATATTACCCTGCGCCAGGGAGGCCAGGTGCGAATTGATGCCCTTGTCATTCGTTTACCTCTTAAGTTACAGCTCATGATTACCAGCCTATGTGTTGGGATGATGATGCTCTTTCTGGCTCTTTTAATCTGGTATGGCTTCGTTCTAGCAGCTTCAAACTGGCAGCGTCCCATGGGAGTGGCAGGACTTAGTTATGGGTATATCACTCTGGCACTTCCTGTCGGGGCATTGTTAATGATGCTTTCACTGGTACGCCGCTTGTTCGCTAAGGGCGTCATCGGGAGTTTGGTTGTTGACGATGATGACATTGTGGAGGAGGCGCTATGACGGCAGCTCTGTTATTAGGATTCGGTCTGCTTCTCATGGCGATAGGTATGCCCGTTGCCTTTGCTATTGGAATTGCGGGTTTCTCCTATTTCTTATTGCCAGAAACATTTTTACCGACAAGCATTGCCGTCCAGCGCATTGTATCTTCGACGCAATCATTTCCACTATTAGCTGTGCCGTTGTTTATTTTCATCGGCCATTTAATGAACGCCAGCGGTATTACCCCCCGTTTGGTTCACCTTTCTACTCTATTAGCAGGATGGATGAGCGGTGGTTTAGCCCAGGCAAGTATCGTGTTGAGCACCTTAATGGGCGGGGTTTCCGGTTCTGCCGTGGCGGATGCCGCAATGCAATCCAGGGTGCTGGGAAAAAGCATGATCAAGGGAGGCTATTCAGCGGGGTTTACTGGGGCGGTGCTCTCTATTGGGGGGCTGATTACTGCGACCATTCCACCGAGTATCGGTTTGATCCTTTACGGCTATCTCGGCGAAGTTTCGATAGGGCGGCTATTTATCGCAGGCCTCGTGCCGGGCTTCTTGCTAATGATGGCGCTGATGCTGACCACTTACATCATGGCTAAACGGCGGGGCTATCAGCCAGTAAGGGAGCGGTTACCCACCGGCCGTGAAGTGCTTAAGGCCCTACGTGGCAGTATCTGGGCAATTCTCTTCCCCGTATGGCTCTTGGTGGGTATTCGCTATGGACTTTTTACCCCCTCCGAAGCAGGTGCTTTTGCGGTTGCTTATGCCTTGTTGGTGGGCTGCGTAATACACCGAGAAATGGGTATTAAAGAGATACTTAATGCCATGCGTGCCAGCGTAAGAGATATTGGCATGATAATGCTGATTATTATGTTCTCAGGCATTATTGGTTATGTCGTCTCTTTTGAAAGGGTGCCGCAAACAATAGCAGAGCTAACACTTGGCGTATTCTCTAGTCATATAACACTGTTGCTGGCAGTTTCCGTAATACTTGTTTTTCTAGGTATGTTGTTAGAAGCCACGGTTGTTGTCATGTTGTTAACCCCCATCTTGGTGCCCGTTATTAAAGCCGCAGGTGTTGATCCTGTTCATTTTGGGCTGTTAATGATGACGCTGGTTACGTTCGGTGGCATGACACCTCCTGTGGGTATTTCAATGTATACCGTGTGCGGAATATTACGATGCTCTTTTTATGAGTATAGCCGTGAGTTACTGCCTTTTGCCTTTGCTGTATTTGTGGTTGTGCTGGGCATTCTCTTCTTCCCCAATGTAGTGCTGTTTTTGCCTAATTTATTGCTGGGCTAAATCTGCCTATGACACTCTCATAATGAAGGAGCGATGATGAAGTTTAATGATAATGTTGAGTTCATGGGCAAAGACTTTCTGTTAGAAAATGAAGCAGCCCGACGGCTTTATCATGAGCACGCAGCGATCATGCCGATTTGCGATTATCACTCGCACTTAGATCCAGTCGAAATAGCTCATAATACCCAGTTCGATAATTTAACCCAGCTATGGCTAAAAGGGGATCACTATAAATGGCGTGCAATGCGCTGCGCGGGTGTTGCTGAGCAGCGTATAACCGGAGATGTCAGTGACCGAGAACGCTTTCAAGCATGGGCGGAAACCGTACCCGACTGCTTAGGCAATCCACTCTATCATTGGACGCATCTTGAGCTTAAGAAGCCGTTAGGGATCGACAATATTCTCCTCTCTGCACAGACAGCTGAGGAGATATGGCACCTATCTAAACAGCGGCTAGCAACTCCACAGCTTAGTGCTCAAGGGATTTTGGAGCGCTTTAACGTGCGTACTATTTGTACCACGGATGATCCTGTGGATAGCTTGGAAACCCATCAACGGCACGCGAAGGCGAACGCTGGGCCGACTATGCTGCCGACATTTCGAGCTGATGCGGTTCTCAAAATAGAACAGCCAGCGTTTGTCGATTATCTCGCTACGCTCGAAGTTGCCAGTGGCGTGACGATACAGCGTTTCGATGATTTGCTGGCTGCTCTGTACCAGCGTCTCGAACATTTCGAAAGTTTAGGTTGCTGCCTTTCCGACCATAGCCTTGAGAAGCCCGTTTTTGTTGAGCCTCCTGCAGCTTATGAGCTGGATCGGATACTCGACCGCAGAAAGCGCGGAAATGAACTGAGTAGTGATGATGTGCACGGCTTTACCACAGCGGTGCTGCTATGGCTCGGTAAGGAGTATGCACGCCGGGGCTGGGTCATGCAGCTTCACATTGGCGCTTTGCGCGATTTAAGCCAGCGGGGGCGTCGTGACATAGGCGCTAATAGTGGTTTCGATGCGATTGGCGATATCACCTACGCAGAACCTTTAGCGGCGTTGTTGGATGCGCTGGATAGCCAGCATCAACTGCCGCGCACCGTGCTTTATAACCTTAACCCGCGGGATAACGAAATGCTCGCTGGGCTGGCCGGTTCCTTTCAAGGTGATGGAATCCCCGGAAAAGTGCAGTTTGGAGCCGCATGGTGGTTTAACGACCAGCGTGATGGCATGGAACGCCAGCTAACTACCCAGATGCAGTTTGGTTTGCTGCGCCACTTTGTGGGCATGCTGACTGATTCTCGTAGCCTTCTATCGTTTTCTCGTCATGAGTATTTTCGGCGTATTTTTTGCCAAATGCTGGGGACTCAAATGACCCGCGGCGAGTTACCCAATGATATTGACCGAGTTGGCGAGCTGGTTCGTGCGGTGTGCTACCACAATGTGCAGCGCTACCTATTTGAGCGTTAACTTCTTTTTACTTCTTGTGATGGATTTACCATGATCATTAGCGATGCATATTTAATCGTAACGTCCCCAGGCCGCAACTTTGTCACGCTGAAAATTGTTACCGAATCAGGAGTGTATGGGATCGGCGATGCCACATTAAATGGCCGCGAGCTGTCGGTGGTCGCCTACCTGGAAGAACATGTGTTACCAACATTAATTGGTCGCGATGCTAGCCGCATTGAAGATATCTGGCACTACCTTTATCGCGGCGCTTACTGGCGGCGAGGCCCTGTAACGATGACGGCTATTGCGGCAGTCGACGTAGCCCTATGGGATATCAAAGCGAAGGTTGCAGGCATGCCGTTGTACCAATTGCTAGGTGGTAAGAGCCGTGACCGAGTGATGGTGTATGGCCATGCCACCGGGAGAGATATTGAAGCGTGCCTGGAAGAGGTCGCACGTCATGTGGATGAGGGCTACAAAGCCGTGCGCGTTCAGGCGGGTGTGCCAGGCATTGCCAGTATTTATGGTGTCGCCAAAAAAGATGGCGAGCCGTATGAGCCAGCCGATGCCGAGCTGCCCGCGGAGCACGTGTGGAGTACCAGCAAATACTTGAATCATGTACCTAAGCTGTTTGCCGCCGTGCGTGAACGCTTTGGTGATGATTTACACGTGCTACATGATGTTCATCACCGCCTGACGCCCATTGAGGCCGCCCGTTTAGGCAAAGAAGTGGAGCCCTATCATTTATTTTGGCTCGAAGACTGCGTACCGGCTGAGAACCAGGAGGCGTTTGGTCTTATCCGCCAGCACACCACCACGCCGCTGGCCGTAGGTGAAGTCTTTAACAGCCTGTTTGACGCCAAAGCGTTGATCGAGAATCAGTGGATTGACTATATACGCGCCACTTTAACCCACGCCGGGGGGATCACCCACGTACGGCGCATTGCCGATTTGGCGGGTCTTTACCACGTGCGTACCGGCTTCCACGGGCCAACGGATCTTTCGCCGGTTTGCTTGGGGGCGGCGATTCACTTTGACACCTGGGTACCCAACTTCGGCATCCAGGAGTATATGCCGCATACCAGCGCCACTGACGAGGTATTCCCCCACGATTATCGCTTTGAGGACGGGCATTTCATCGTTGGTGAAAAGCCGGGGCATGGTGTTGATATCGATGAACAGTTAGCCAAGCAATACCCCTATAAGCGCGCCAGCCTGCCGGTGAACCGGTTAGAAGACGGCACCTTGTGGCACTGGTGAAGGAGTTCATCTAGATGAAAGCATTCCAGGTAAAGGCGCCCCATGACTACCAGGTCGCGGAAGTTGATCCGCCCAAGGTGGCCGCTGGCGAAGCGTTGGTACGCGTAGCATTTGCCGGTATCTGCGGCTCGGATATGCACATTATCCATGGCGACAACGCCTTTGTGCGCTTTCCGCGCATCACCGGCCATGAGTTCGCCGGGGTAGTGGAGGCGGTAGGGGAAGGCGTGGCTGACGTAGCCGTTGGGGATCGCGTGTGCATTGACCCTGTTATCAGCTGTGGTGAGTGCTACCCCTGTCGGATTGGCCGTCCCAACGTGTGCAGTTCGCTTGAAGTGATTGGTGTGCATCGCGATGGTGGTTTTGAAGAGTTTGTGGCCGTACCCGCGGCTAACGTACACCACCTACCTGAGCATATCGGGCTAGACGCCGCTGCCTTAGTTGAGCCTTATACCATTGCCGCCAACGTACTTGATCGTATGCAGCCGCACCAGGGTGATCGACTAATGATTCTGGGCGCCGGCGTTATTGGCCTTACGATCCTGCAAATGGCTTTGGCCAAGGGGATTGAAGAGGTCATCGTCACTGATGTTATTAACGAGCGATTAGTGGCGGCAAAACAGCTTGGGGCAACGCAGGTATTTAATAGCCGCGAGCAGGATGTGGAAAAAGAGGTGCTTGCCTTAACCCAGGGGGAAGGCGTACCGCTGATTGCCGATGCGGCCTGCGTGCCAGCGCTGTTACCGCAAATGCTGCGTTTAGCGTCACCAGCAGGGCGCATTGGTTTACTGGGCTTTAGCGTTCAGCCCAGCGAGCTAGTGCAGTTAGAGGTGATTAAGAAAGAGCTGACCCTGGTCGGGTCGCGGCTCAACAACCGTAAGTTTCCGGAGGTGCTAAAGCTAATGGCAAGTGGGCAGTTGGATCCGTTGGCGTTAGTCAGCCACCGGTTGCCGCTAAGCGACATGCCCAGCGCCATCGACATGCTTGATCACCGGCCAGAAGAGGCCCGAAAGGTGCTGATTCAAATCAGTGCTTGAGGGGTGCTACTCCAACCCACGCCAACCCACGCGAAATTAATAGCTGCAATAAACAACTAACAACACCCGTGTGCAGGAGAAAGACAATGATCAAGCAACTTATCACCAGCGCTGTTCTTGGGGCCGCCATGCTAGGCAGTCACTCACTAATGGCGGCAGACTTTACCCTGCGTTTTGGCCATTTAGCCAATGAGCAGAACATTTGGCACCAGGCCGCCGAGAAATTTAAGCAGGAGGTCGAAGCAAACTCTGACGGGCAGATCGAAGTACGCCTCTACCCCAGTGAGCAGCTTGGCAACGAAATGGACGTGATCAATAGTATCCAGCTGGGCACGGCGGATATGACCATCACCGGTGAAAGCTTACAAAACTGGGCGCCGAAAGCTGCGATGATGGCGGTACCGTACGCCTTTAGAGATTCCGAACACCTCCATGCCGCCGTTAACGGCGATATTGGTGCTGAGATTGAAGCGCAAATCACTGAACGCACTAACCTGGTACCTTTGGCGTGGTTTGAGCGTGGCCCCCGTGAGCTGACCTCCAATCGTCCTATCCGCACGCCTGATGAGCTGGATGGGTTACGTCTTCGCGTTCCTAACGTGCCGCTATTCGTTGATACATGGCAGGCAATGGGGGCACGTCCAACCCCAATGGCGTTTAGCGAAGTGTTCACTGCGCTGCAGCAAAACACCCTGGAAGGTCAAGAGAACCCGCTTAGTCTGATCGAAAGCGCCAGCTTTAATGAGGTGCAGGACTACGTCAACATGACCGGCCATGTGCGCAGCTGGATCTACGTGGTGATTGGCCGTAACCAGTTGGAAAGTATGCCGGAAGAACTTCAGCAAGTGGTGCGAGACGCTGCTCAAACGATGCAGGAGTATCAAGCCGAGCTTTTCGTTGATGACCAAGCACGTCTTGAGCAAGCGCTACAGGAGCGTGGCATGGAGTTCGTGGAAGTCGATGTCGATGCCTTTGCAGAGAAAGCTCGCCCCGCCGTGCTTGAGGCCTTAACCGAAGAGCAGCGTGAACTCTTTGACGCTATCCAAGACCTGTAAGCTCGGATTTGTGGTCAATTGATAATGACGATGGGCTGGCGTGCGCCAGTCCATTTTCTAACGATACAAGCAGCTTGCCCATGAGGATACGGTTATGAACTCGGATCACAAAGCGCTTGAACAGCAAGCGTTGGAGAGTCTGGATTCAATGTCGGCGGTGCCTAAATTTAAAGGCCCCATTGGGCGCGTCATTGGCTGGGTGGACACGTGCTTTCTGACGTTGGCCGTTACGGCGCTGATTGCGATTGCCGCCACGGTACTGTTGCAAATTTGTTCACGGCTATTTTTGCCGTTTTCGATAGCCTGGACCGAAGAACTCTCGCGTTATCTGTTTATTTATATGGTGGCACTATCTGTTGGTGTGGTGCTGCGACAGAACCGAAACATCAGCGTTGAGCTTTTCCATCATCTGCTGGGGCCGCGCATACAGGCAGCCTTTCAAGTGTTGATCTGTGCGCTGATTGGGCTGTTTGCCTTTTTGGTGCTGCCTTACGCTTGGCAGTATGCGCAAAACGGCGCTTGGCAAACCTCGCCAACACTGCATGTTCCCATGCTGTATATCTTTTTCTCAACGGTAGTCACCTTTGCGCTTCTCCTGGTTTACAGCTTGCTGGGGTGTCTTGAGGGAATTATCGCAATGTGTCGCTCCTCTGCCTCCCTTCCGGAGTCGTAAGCATGGAAGTTATTATCCTCTTTAGCGTTTTCTTGGTTTTGCTCTTGGTGGGAATGCCCATTGCGTTTGCGCTGGGGTTAGCCTCACTCTCTTATCTGCTGCTTGAAGGCATTTCATTAACCATCGTGCCGCAGCGCATGTATGCGGGTATCGACACCTTCGTGCTGCTGTGTATTCCCGGCTTTGTGCTGGCCGGCAATTTAATGAACGTGGGCAATATCACTGATCATATTGTGCGTTTTTCCAATGCTCTGTTAGGCCACATTCGCGGCGGTCTTGGCTTGGCCAATGTGGCAGGGTCGATGATTTTCGGTGGTATCTCCGGCACGGCGGTTGCAGATTCAGCCAGCATCGGTTCGGTGATGATTCCCGGTATGGCTCGCTCAGGCTATGACAAGCCGTTTGCTGCTGCGGTGACCGCCGCCTCGTCAACCGTTGGGCCGATTATACCGCCCAGCGTACCCATGATCATTGCCGGTTCGCTCAGCGGGATTTCGGTCGGACGGATGTTCCTGGCAGGTGCCGTACCGGGGCTTCTAATGGGCCTCGCCATGATGATTACGGTGTATATCCTGGCCGTTCGGCGTGGATATCCCAAAGAGCAGCGGGTACCGTTTTTGCAGCTGCTGCGCGAAGCCAAAACGGCCTTCTGGGCACTGCTGATGACCGTGATTATTCTCTATGGCATTATCGGCGGGTTCTTTACCCCTACCGAAGCTTCTATTGTGGCTTGCCTCTATGCCTTGGTCGTCGGCATGTATGTGTATAAAGGCCTGTCGTGGAAAAAGCTTCCGGCGATTTTGTCAGACACCGTATTAACCTCTTCGGCACTACTGCTGATGGTGGGGTTAGCCAACCTGTTTGGCTGGATACTCACCAGTGAGCAGATCCCTCAGATGATAGCCTCACTGATTCTCTCCATTAGCGATAACCCGCTCATTGTTTTACTCATCCTTAACCTGATTCTTTTGTTTGTTGGCGCTTTTATGGAGACCATTGCCGCGCTGATTATTCTTTTCCCGGCCTTGGTGGGAGTCGCCACTGGCGTGGGTGTCGATCCGGTTCACTTTGCGGTAATCGCGGTGTTGAACCTGATGATTGGGCTGACAACCCCGCCGGTGGGGGTCTGCCTATTCGTGGTAGCGGGGATTGGCAAGCTACCTATGTTGACGGTGGCAAAAGCCATCGTGCCTTTTTTACTGTGCAACTTGGCGGTACTGTTGTTGGTGACCTATGTCCCCGCGATTTCGCTTTGGTTGCCTAACTTGCTGATGGGAGAGTAGTTGATGATGGCTCCAAAGCTTATTGAAGCAAAGCCAAGAAGTGGTCGGATCGGGATTGTCCATCTGGGGTTAGGCGCTTTTCACCGCGCCCACCAAGCGGTCTATTTAGAACGTTATCGTCAACGCAGTGGCGATGGTGAGTGGGGCGTTTGCAGCGCGAATTTACGCTCTAGCGTTGGTTTAGTCGACGGCTTACGTGCGGCAGGGCAGCGCTATCATGTAGCGGAGTACGCCGATAGTGACAGCGTCACGCTGCGTGAAATTGGCGTTATTGAAGAGACGCTATTCTCGGGCCGTGATGGCGCGGACGAAGGTATGGATAGCTGGGGGCGAGACCGAGAGGCGCTACTGGCGCGAATGGCGTCTGCGGATACCCGTGTTGTTACGTTAACAGTCACTGAGAAGGGCTACTTTTTAAACCCCGCGAGCGGTGAGTTAAAAATCGATGACCCGATGATCATCGGCGATATGGTCTCGCCCCAACAGCCGCGAACTGCCCCTGGACTATTGGTAGAAGCGTTAGCTCAGCGGCGTGAGGCTGGTCTTGCTCCCTTTACCGTTCTCTCTTGCGACAACATGCCGGATAACGGTAAGCGAACACGCCAAGCGGTGGTCCAACTGGCCGAGCATCGAGACGCAGCGTTGGCCAGTTGGATTGCCAGAGAAGTGGCGTTTCCCTGCAGCATGGTGGATCGCATCGTCCCTGCGATGACCGACGCCGATTTTGAGCGCTTAGCGGCACTGGGCGTTTCCGATCAAAATGCCGTGGTATGCGAAGCGTTCACGCAGTGGGTGGTTGAAGATAACTTCCCCCAGGGTCGACCCGGCTGGGAAGCTGAGGGGGTTGAGATGGTGGCAGATGTGGCGCCGTTTGAAACCATGAAGCTGCGCATGCTCAATGGCAGCCACTCCTTGCTTGCCTATCTGGGTGCGCTTGCAGGTATCGAAACGGTTTATGACGGCATCAATCACGTCGAGCTTCGGGCGCTATTGCGCCGCTATATGCTTGAAGAAGCGGCGCCTACACTTGAGATGCCCAAGGGAATCGATTTAGACGCTTATGCTGACTCGCTGCTGGCACGCTTTGCCAATGACAGTTTGCGTCATCGTCTGCAGCAGATCGCTATGGATGGTAGCCAAAAGCTTCCACAGCGCTGGCTTTCCGGCGCGCTGGAACGTAGTGCCGCTGGTCAAACTTCGCCCTGCGTGGCGTTGGGGGTGGCGGCCTGGATTCGCTATACCGCGGGTCAAGACCTGCAAGGAAATAGTTACCCCGTGGATGATCCGCTAGCCAAGCGCTTTGCAGAGCTGCACCAGATGCATGGTAGCGATCCCCGCGCGCTGGTAGCGGCCTATTTAGCCATGGATGATGTGGTGCCAAACGCATTGGCACAAGACGATGCGTTTGCACAGGCGGTGCTGGTGGCATATCAAACACTCACCCAGGGCGGGTTGCGTGAGGCACTAGCGGGCTTATAATCCCGTTAAGTTCAAAACCCCACTGATTGAATCAATCAGTGGGGTTTTTTAGTGCGCACTAATGGCTAACGATTAGCGAGGTGCAGCGGGCGCTTCAGCGTTCGTGAGAGTCGGTTCGGGCACTTGCTCCATACGCTTGCGCTCTTGGTCAAGAATTGCCAGTGCCTGGGCAGAAGTCACGCGTGAGGCGGGCGTCACTAGGCTTACAACCACACCCGCTACCAGCGCTACTAGCACAGCGGGGATGCTTGGGTTACCCCAGAAGGCTGTCCAGTCGCTATTGGCAATAATCGTTAAGGAGGTCACCGACGCGCAAATTAACGTGGCGATGGCACCCTGCCAGTTATAACGTGACCAGAAACGGCCCAGCATGGCACTCACAAACAGCCCTGACAGAATCGTCGAGATCATGCGGGTGATGTAGGTGATGACATTGTCTGAGGCCAGCGCGAACAGCAGCGCCAGACCAATGGTTGCCACTAGCGCAATACGCGAGAAGCGCACTACATTTCGCGCTGAGGGCGTGCGGCCCGTTGCCAGCACATATAGATCGCGAATCAGCGTGGAAACACCGGCAATGGCATCAGAGCTCGCGCTAGACATCGTAGCGGAAAGACCCGCTACCAATAGCAGTAGTCCCAATCCTAGGGGCATAATTTCAGTGGCCAGAAAAGGGAAGGCGAAGTTGCTATTTTCAAGCCCAGGGTTAAGGGCGTGGGTGGCCATACCAATAATCGCGGGAATGATCGAAAAGCCCAGGTAAAGAACGCCGGTGATTAAGAACGAGCGGCGTACCGATTTGACTGATTTTCCTGAATAAATGCGCTGACGAAAGGAGGGCGTAGCAAGCACGCCAATGGCAATGACGGCAGCCAGTGACAGCGCTGGCAGCGCACCAATTTGACCAATACCTAGAAAGCTAGTGGCCCCCGCATCCATACCTGCTGTTAGGCCTGAGAAGCCGCCAACCTCGATCAGTGCCAATATTGCCATCAAGATAAAACCAGCGAACAGCACGACTGCTTGAATGGTGTCAGTCCAGATAACCGCAAAATACCCTCCCACCACGCAGTAAATACCGAAGCCTAACGCCACCAGAATACGTGCGGTGGTTAGATCGATATCCGCCATCCAGGAGAGGTAGAGACCACCGCCAAGAATATGTGCTCCCAGCCAGCCTATACAGGCGATATAGATAAGTAGCGCGACCACATTACGTACCAGCCGATTCGCACCGACGTAATAGGCGAGTTCCTCACTCATGGTCATAAAGCGAAGTTTACGTACGGGAGCAAAACAGACCGCGAGCAGTAGAATACCCACGGCGCCTCCAAGCCCGTATAAGGCACCCGCCCAGCCGTTGGCGTAACCGAACCCAACGGCGCCCATGCTGGAGCCGGTGCCCACCATGGTCGCCACTGTAGTACCCACGGTAAGGAATAGCGGCACGCTTCGCCCGCCGAGTAGGAAGTCGTCGCCGCTGCCCCGTTTGTGTCTTGAAACCCACCAGCCAAACACAATCATGGCGACAATGTAGAGCACAAAGGTGGTAAGGAATAGTTGGCTGTTCATGTTAACCTCTTATCGTTGTTTATCCGGCCGTTGCCGCGGCCGAAGGTAGGCAATGGAAGCGATTGCCGCGGGGCTTTTTTTATCCTAATCACGCGGTAATCTGGCGCTGCGCCCTTGCCGGGGCGCGGCGCTTTTTTTAGAGCCGGTGTTTAAACGCGATCCGCTCTGAAACACTTCACGTCAACCTCTACTTTGCAATCCACCACCAAGTCTTGAACGCTGCAGATGCGTGCCGGTGGGTTGTCGCCAAAGACCTCCTTAAACACCTTGTTGAACGAGGTGAAATAGCGCGCATCGGTGAGCACGGTGGTGACATGCACGACGTCTTCAACGCCGAAACCTGCTTCTTGCATAATGGCCAGGCAGTTATCGAAGGCGAGGCGGGTCTGCTCAACAATGCCGCCTTCAACGACTTCGCCGTCGGTCATGGGTGTTTGTCCGGAGACGTATAGCCAGCCACCTGCCTCTACGGCGCGGGCAAAGGGCAGCTTCTGACCGCCGGTGCCTACGCCACCTTCCGTGCCGTATCGTGTAATGCTCATGATGTTTTCTCCTGGTTGGGTTGAAAGGTGGGGATCGATTGAGCAATGCGCTCTGTTCTGCGCAGCATCCTGCCAGCGCGCTGGTCTGAAATTTCGCCTTGGTGATAGGCGATGCTGCCGTTCACTACAACCAAGTCGATGCCTTTAGCCGCCGCAATCGGGACTTCGTAATTCGCCGTATCTTCCAACACCGCGAGATCAAACAGGGTGAGGTCTGCATAGGCGCCTACCCGAATTACACCGCGATCCGTTAAGCCAAAATTAGCCGCTGAAAGGCTGGTCATTTTGCGCACCGCTTCGGCCAGCGGCATTAGCTTTAAATCGCGGCTGTAGTGGGCCAGCACACGCGGAAACGCCCCCCAAAGGCGTGGGTGGGGGTGCGGGTCGTTCGGTAATCCATCGGAACCGACCATGGAGAGCGGATGCGCTAACACCTGCTGCATATCCGCTTCGCTCATGTTGTGGTAAACCGCCCCCGCCGGCTGTAGCTGCCTAGCAGCGTCTAGTAGGGATATCCCCCACTCGGCGGCGATCTCTTTTAACGGGCGACGCGCCTGCTCCGGATGAGGGGTCGACCAGGTAATGGTGATCTCTATTTCGTCCGTTACCTGGCCCAGGTCGAGAGTGGAGGAGCCTGCGGTGTAGGGGTAGCAGTCGCAATGGGCATGTTGGTGTTGGGCGGCTGCTTCCAGTCTACTCAGTGCCTTGCTTGCACCGCCCCAATTGCCAGCGCCGGCGCATTTAAGGTGCGAGATCACCAGAGGCACCTGGCCATTGCGAGCGGTGGAAAATGCTTCGTCCATGGCACCCAGCAGGCCCGCAAACTCATCTCGAAGATGGGTGGTATATACGCCGCCTGATTGGCCAACGGCTGCCACCAGTGGGGCCATCTCGGCGGTCGGCGCGTGTATCGCGTTACGATAGGCAAGCCCTGAACTAAGCCCTAGGGCTCCCTCATCCAGCGCTTGGCTTAGCAACACTTCCATTTGTGCAATTTCTTCAGCAGTGGCAGGGCGGGCGAAGCTGTCCATCACCTGGCTGCGCAGACTCGTATGCCCCACCAAGGCGGCGACGTTAATACTGGGTGCGGCAGCGTCCACGGCATTGGCATAGGCGCTGAAGCTTGGGTAGCGAAAGTCCTCTAGCTTGCCCAGTAAATTCATGGGGTCGGGTACGTCGCGAGTGAGTGTCACGGGGCTCGCACTGATCCCACAGTTACCCACCACCACCGTCGTTATTCCTTGTGTCAGCTTCGGCAGCATCTCTGGGGTACGAATGACATTGGTGTCGTCGTGAGTGTGGACATCGATAAAACCAGGGGCCAGATAGCGCTCTTGGGCGTCAATAATGGTGGTGGCGGTGGCGTAGGGCATGTCACCGATGGCGCAGATACGCTCGCCTTGAATAGCCACATCGGCACGAAAATGGGCTGCGCCGGAGCCATCCAGTACGTTGGCGTTACGAATCAACAGGTCGTAAACCATCTTAATCTCCTAGTGGCTGGCGGTTATCTCCACCGCGATGGTCATCGAGGCTAAGCTTGAGACGACGCAATTTAGTCCGTGAACGCTCACGGTGGCGCATGGCAAGTTCAAGCGCTAACACATCGATGACCGCCAGCATGGCGTAGCGGGAAGCTGAAGGGTGATAGATGAAGTCGGTTTCCCGCGAGGTAATTGGGAGCACAATGTCGGATGTATCGGCTAAAGGAGAATTCAGGGCGGTGATGGCAATCACTTTTGCGCCGTACTGCCTGGCAATTTGTGCAGACTCAACCATCTCCGGGGTATAGCCAGTGACCGATAGCACAACCACTACGTCATTTGGCTCAAGGGTTGACGCTACCATGCGGGGTAAGAGTGCTTGAGGGTAAGCGCAGATCGCATAGCCAAGACGAACTAAACGGAATTGAAACTCTTGGCAGAGAATGCTGGAACCGCCCCCTGCGCCAAATACCAATATCTGGCGCGCTTTATCCAGCTGTTCGACAGCGCCTGCCACATCGGCCTGGGCGAGCAAATCACGGTTAAGCGCGAGGGTTTGCGTGGCAATGTCATACACCACGCTTGAGCTGTCTTCGGGTGTCGCTTCTTGTATAAAACGGCGACCTGCTGCTAAAGCGCGTGTTAAGCGCGTTTTTAAGTCGCGCACGTTAGTACAGCCGATAGCGCGTGCAAATCGGGTGACACTGGCATCGCTTACTCCGGCGCGCTGGGCGATGTCACCGATACTCGCTTCGGTGACAAACTCGATGTCAGCAAATATCAGCTCGGCGACTTTTTTTTCAGCTTCACGCAAGGCAGCAAAGTCAGTGGTAATACGTGACAAGATGTCGATTTCCTGGCTCACCGTGGACTCCTAATGGTTGCCTGATTTAAAAAGTATGTTAGTTTCTAACCTTAAGTCAATAGTTGTGAAAGTATCTAACATAGATGCTTTATTAAAAAAGAGGATATGGGCGAATGCAGACAATGGCGTTAGCGATGGATAAAGGCGGTGAGGAATTGGGATCAAACCTTCTATCAGGTGTCAGCCTTCCCGCCGCCGTGGTGCATGAAGGCCCACTGGCTCATAACGTAGCGTGGATGCAACGATTCGCAGAGGCTCACGGTGCTCGCCTGGCGCCCCATGGCAAAACCACCATGACGCCCGCGCTTTTCCATCGTCAGCTTCAGGCAGGGGCATGGGGAATTACCCTTGCCACTGCACCCCAGTGTCGTGCGGCTTTCGCCAATGGCGTTACCCGAATATTGATGGCCAACCAACTGGTGGGTCAGGCAAATATGGCCATTATCGCCAGTCTGATCGAACAGGGCGCTGCGTTTTACTGTGTGGTCGATAGCCATGAGAACGCGCGCCAGCTCGGGCGCTTTTTTGCTGAGCGGGGCTTGACGTTATCGGTGCTTATTGAGATAGGCGTGGAGGGTGGCCGCTGTGGCTGCCGCAATCAGCAGCAAATTCTTTCGCTGGCGGAGGCGATTGCTAATGAGCCAGCACTTTCTCTGGTGGGCCTGGAGGGCTATGAGGGTGTGGTTCACGGGGATAATCCCGAATCTGGTATTCGTACCTATGCTAACTACCTGGTGGATGTTGCCGTAGAGCTCGAAGCTGCTGGACGCTTTGCTGAAGAGAACCCTATTGTCACCGCGTCAGGTTCCGCCTGGTATGATGTGATTGCGGAGGCCTTTCAGGGCGCACCGCTTCAGGGAAGATTTACCCCCGTGCTACGCCCAGGTTGCTACATCGTCCACGACCATGGGCTTTATCGTGAAGCGCAATCAGCGGTATTAGGCCGCCGGCCGGATTTGCAGCAGGGGCTTGAGCCTGCCCTGGAAGTCTTTGCTCAGGTACAGTCGCTTCCCGAACCTGGGCTTGCCATAGTGGCGCTAGGTAAGCGTGATATCGGTCATGACCAGCTACCTATTGCCCTGCGTCGGTTCCGGGAAGCCGGTGAGCCCTCTCAGTCAATGTCAGTTGCTGGCTGGGAGGTGACAAAAATTATGGATCAGCACACCTTTGCGCGCCTTCCGGAAGGGGCTCAAGATGTCGAGGTCGGTGATATTGTCGCCTTTGGCGCCTCTCATCCTTGTTTAACCTTCGATAAATGGCGCCAGATATTGTTAGTGGATGATCAACTAAACGTTAAAGAGCGTATGGCGACCTACTTTTAGCGCCCTGTTATTGAGAAAACCGTTATAGAGAGCGCCGTTATAGAGAACATCATTTAGCTCGTCGTACCTGCTGGAAGGCGCCCACCAATAGCCAGTGTCAGGGCGTCTGCCAGTTCCCTTAGCTGTTCCCGGCAGCGATCGATGCTGGGGACTTCCCGATGCATCGCTTCTGGAATCAGCGTGAGATAAGGGATGGTGATAACGGCTTCGATAACGTCATGAACCCCAAAGACGGGGAAGCTGATATTCGTTAACCCCTGGACTTGAGGGCTTGGCCCCACGTGGTAGCCCTGCTGGCGAATCGGATCAAATAGCGCCCGCGTTCGGTCAACCTCTTGTTGCGTTGCATCGCTGGCGGCGAGAATGCGCTCCCGGCGTGGCTCATCCAGAAAGGCCAGCATGACGGCCCCAGAACCGGAGCCGCATATATCGATTTTGGCCCCCAGACGCAGCCCAAAGCCCATCTTGTCGGGGTTTTCGTACTGGGCCACTACCAATAGATGGCCAGGACGAGCAACACTAAGATGACACGACTGGGAGATTTCATGGCACAGCTCTTCCATGCGCGGTAGTGCGGCCTGTACTAACCGCTTGGTGGGCGGGAAGCGGTGGGCCATCTCAAACATCTTTAGCGTTAGCTGATAGCGGCTACCGCTATCATCCATGCTGACGTAGCCACGATCTCGCAGCACCATCAGCATGCGGTACATCTCATTGGTTTTACGGCCGATCTGTTCGGCAATCGCTTGGGTGCTTAGCGGCTGGGGAGATTGGGCAAGCAGCTCCAAAATATCCAACCCTTTCTCTAAGGCAGGGGCGTGGTACTGCGTTTCAGCCTTCTCCTTCATTCAAGCTCCCTTACGTGATTGCCAATCGCTCGTTGATCGTGGCGTTAACCAAAACGCTTGGTTAGCGTGCCAGCCAGCCGCCGTCTACCGCCAGGGTATGTCCATGCACGTAGCGGGCGGCATCGGAGCATAAGAATATCACAGCGCCGGCTAAGTCTTCTGGCGTGCCCCAGCGTCCGGCGGGGATTCGGCCAAGAATTTCAGCATGGCGCTGGGGATCGTCGCGCAATGCTTGGGTGTTGTCGGTGGCCATATAGCCAGGGGCGATGCCATTAACGTTGATGTCATGGCCCGCCCACTCATTGGCGAGCAGGCGCGTTAGACCGAGAATGCCGCTTTTGCTGGCGGTGTAGGAGGGCACACGAATGCCGCCCTGAAACGACAGTAATGAAGCAATATTGACGATCTTGCCCGGTGCTTTGCGCTCAATAAGGTGTTTGGCAACCTGCTGTGCGAGAAAGAAAGCGGCTTTCAAGTTAACATCAACGACGTCATCCCAATCTTGCTCTGAAAATTCAACGGCTGCTGCCCGACGAATAATCCCCGCATTGTTGACCAGGATATCCACCTTGCCCGCTTGCGCGATCGCCTGTGAGACAATCTCGCTAGGCGCTTGGCTGCCCAGCTCAGCTGTAATGTCGTAAAACTGGCGCCCTAGGGCCTCGACCTGCTGGCGGGTGTCATCAGCAGGGCTGCGGTTGACCCCCACGATATCGGCACCCGCCTGTGCCAGTGCAATGGCAATTCCCTGGCCCAGCCCTTTGTTGCAACCAGTCACCATGGCAACTTGGTCGTTCAGCGAAAATAGTGTCATTGGTCACTCTCCCTGAGTAGTGGTTTAGCGCAGCTCTTTAGAAGCGATAAAGTCCATATCATCGTAGGTCAGGTTTTCACCGCACATACCCCAAATAAAGGTATAGCGGCGAGTGCCAAAGCCGCAGTGAACCGACCAGCTGGGGTGAATCACGGCTTGTTCGTTGGCGACCACTATATGCCGGGTCTCTTGGGGTTCGCCACACAGGTGGAACACCACATCGTCTTCACTCAGGTCAAAGTAGAAGTACACTTCCATGCGCCGTTCGTGGGTATGGCAGGGCATGGTGTTCCACATACTGCCGGGCTCTAACTGGGTAAGCCCCATGGAGAGCTGGCAGGTATCCAGTACATCGGTATGTAGGTACTTATTAATGGTACGCACATTGCCGGTTTCGGGGTCGCCAAGGGTGGTGGGCGAGGCATCTTGCGGGCGGATATGGCGAAGCTGGTAACGTACATGGGCAGGCGTTGAGTTGATATAAAAGCGCGCAGGCTTGGTCGCATCGAGGCTCTCAAAGCTGACTTCACGGCTCTCTTTGGGAATATACAAGCCGTGGTGGGTGCCCAGCTCGACCGTTTCACCGTCGACAGTAATGCGCCCGGGCGCGCCAATGTTAATAACGCCCATTTCCCGCCGCTCTAGAAAATAGTCAACGCCAAGTTCTTTGCCACCGCTCAGGGTAAGCGGCGAATCAGTGGGTACCGCGCCACCGACAATAATGCGGTCGACGTGGCTATAGGTTAGCGACAGTTGCCCAGGCTCCATAATCTTGGTGACCAGCATTTTGTCACGCAGGCCCTGGGTATCGAGGGTTTTAAAATGATCGCTATGAAGCGCTTGGCGAATATCCATATGAATTTCCTTTAATAGTAAAAGTAAATGGGCTCACGAGAACAGCGTGAGCGGCCACAGGGTGATAGCCGGAAAGGTAATGACCAGCAGCATCACCAGGAGGTTTGCGAGCAGAAACGGGAGGGCGCCGCGGAAAATACGCCCAATCGAGAGGCCTGTGATGGATGAGCAGACGTTCAGGCACATGCCCACCGGCGGCGTGACCAAGCCAATAGCCAAGCCACTGATCAACAGGACACCAAACTGCACAGGTGAAATATTGGCCAGGGCAAGCACCGGCAGCACCACTGGGGTAATCAGCAAAATCGCGGGGGTCACATCAATAAAGGTGCCGATCAGTAGCACGGCAGCTGCAATCACCAGCAGGAGCAATATCGGGGTAAGATCCAGCCCGCCTAAAAAGCCTGCCAACAGCTGGGGAATCTGCTCCATCGAGAGAATCCACACGTACAGCTGGCTCATGGCAATAATGATCATCACCGTTGCGCTGGTCATTACGGCAGAGCGAAACAGTGCGGGCAGTTCACGCAGTTTGAGGCTTTTAAATACCACCAAGGCTAGAAACAGCGCATAGCCCACGCCTAACGCGGCGGACTCAGTGGCTGTAGCGACACCGCCGACCACCGCACCCACTACAAACAGAGGAATTAATAGCGCGAGTACCGCACGCTGAATCACCTGGCGGCGCTGTTGCGGGTTTAATCCTGCGTGGGCACGGGGGTAGCCTTGACGACCGGCCATTAGCGCAATGATGCCCATCATCAGCAGGCCAATGAGTAAACCTGGCACAAGGCTCGCCATAAACATGGTGCCGATAGACTGCTGCGCGGTAACAGCGTAGATCACCATGGGCACACTGGGAGGGATGATCATGCCCATGGTGGAAGATGCCACGGTAATACCGCTGGCGGTTTCTACGCTGTATCCCTTGCGTGCCATCTCAGGAATCATGGCGGAACCCACCGACGCCGTATCAGACACAGAAGAGCCCGATATGCCGCCAAAGATCATCGATGTCGAGATATTGACGTGCCCCAGCCCACCTGGAAAACGGCCTACCAACATCAAACAGAAGTCGATCAAGCGAGCGGTAATGCCTGAGGCGTTCATCACCAGCCCCATCAAAATGAACAGCGGCAGGGCAATCATGGTGTACAGATCCATACCGGACAGTACCCGCTGGGGCAGCACGCCAATCAAGCCTGGTTGCATGATCAAAAAGTAAACCAACCCCGAAAGCCCTAGGGAATAAGCGATGGGCACCCCAATCAACAGCAGCACCATCAGGCTAACAAGCAGTAAAATCATGCCTGGCCCTCCTGCGCGCCTTCTCGTTGAGCTGAGGGGCGCTCGCCACCCATTAGCACCGCCAAGGAAAACAGAATGACCAGTAGCGCGCCAATGGGGACACTGATTTGCACTACCCAATTAGGCACATCCAGCACGGCGGAGCGGAAACGGCCCACTTGCCCAATCCAGCTGATACTGAGCCATGCCAAATAGCCATTGAATAGCATCACAAGACAGTGGCGTAAGCGGTTCAGCCAGACGGCTATTGCCGAAGGCAGTGCATCCACAAGCACGCTGATACGGATATGCTCGCCGCGCAAAATGGCGACCGATGCCCCCAGTGCGGTGGAATACACAAAGAGAAAACGCATCACCTCTTCAGCACCGGCAAAGCCAATGCTGAATACGTAGCGCAGTATCACCAGTGCCAAGCAGAGCAGGAAAACCGCCGCAATTAATGCGGCGATCAGATTTTCCAGCAGGCTAGCGAAGCGGCGCATTACCCGCATCAAGGCGGTATCTTCCGCCATCGGCTGCGCCAGTGGAGGTGGATTCATTACTCCAGTACCTCGGCTTGATCAGTCAGTGCGAGCACTTGCTCTAATTGCTCCTGGCTAAAGTCACCACGCTCAACAAAGTGCTCCCAGACAGGAACGACGGCATCTACGAAGCCTTGGCGGTGTTCGTCGGTGATGTCATTAATGCTCATGTGCTCGCCCAGTGTTTCGAGGTAGTTGGCTTCGGAGGCTAGCCAAATTTCGTTGGAGCGGGTCATCGTCTCCTGAGCGACGTCGTCGACGATCAACTGCAGCTCTTCAGGTAGCTGGTCGTACCACTGGGCGCTGATAAAGAAGGGATCAGGATGGATTTGCCAGTTCAGCAATGACATGTACTCCTGAGCTTCATGGAACTTCATATCGGCGATATTGGAGGGCGGGTTTTCTTGCCCATCGACCACGCCTGTGCGCAGCGCCATATAGGTCTCGGTGTAAGGCACTTGCTGGGGGGATGCTCCCAACGCTTCAAATGCCCGCAGCGTGGGTGCCAGTGGCGGGGTGCGAATCTTCAAGCCACGGAGGTCATCAACTTGATTAACGGCGCGAACGTTATTGGTTAACTGGCGCATGCCACCTGCAACGCCGGTTACCGGTATATGCAGCTGGCTTTCTCGTGCGCCTTCATTAATGGCCTGGCCAAGCTCGCCCTCCATCACGTCAATAGCCTGTTCTGGCGTGGTGAACAGGAACGGCATGGTATAGATCAGATAGGCGGGGTTAGCTTGGGCAAACAAACCACCGCGATAGCCCTGAATAAGCCCCATTTGGACTTGCTGAAGTACGTCCTCCTCCTTCCCCAGGGTGCCATTGAAATAGAGCTCGACGGCGATACGCCCATCACTGCGCTCTTCCAGCGCTTCTTTGAAGTAGCGCATGGACTCAGAGCGCGGCGCCTCATCGGTTTGCGAATGAGCGTACTTGAAGGTGAAATCGGCAGCTTGAAGCGACGTGGTGAAGCCAATCGCGAGGCTGGCCATCATTAAGTGGGTTAGGCGCATGGAAGGCTCTCCGTTTTATTGTGATGTTCTTGTTGCGATGCGATGGTTGTTTCTCAAATATAAAATCTTTTTTTATATTTGATGTAAGGCCAAACTTAACGTCATTACTGTGTAGGTCAATGCTTGGGCTATGCGACATTGGTCGCGATGCATATTTTCAGTACAGAGAGAGGGGGTTATAAGCACGCAGGCGGTGTCGTCGGCAGGCACGGGAAACATGCCTGTCGAGGGCGGGCGTTGGAGAGTTGATTAGCGGCGGTTAATCAGTTAACCAAGCAACCGCGATCAGAAGTGTAGGCGCGCAATGGCGGTGGGAAGCTCGCTGGCGTGGTGGATACCAATCGCCCCTTCGGGGGTGAGTTCTTCATTAGGGAAGTGGTTGAGGTGAATCACGTGCATGCCCGCCGCTAGCCCCGCTTCCACACCCACCGCCGCGTCATCGATCACCACGCACTGCTGAGGAGCATGGCCCATAGCGGCGGCAGCTTTACGGTACAGCTCGGGGTCGGGTTTCCAGACATTGAGGGTATAGGCGCTAAAGAGCTTGTCAGCAAAGTGATGGCCTAGTTCGGTGCTTTCCAGCGCACAGCGAATTTTGCGCTCGGGGCCATTAGAGACCACGGCCTTGGGGTGGCTACTTAACTGTTCCAGTGCGGCGACCATACCAGGAATCGCCACCAGCTCGGCACGCATACGGGCTTCCATACGCGCCCGCATACCTGCCTCAAGCTGGGAAAATGCATCTTCTGCTAATGTTTGAAAACGCTTTTCCAGGGTTTGGACGATCGTCTGGAAACGCACCCCGCGAAATTCATCCATATACTGACGCGCTGAAAAGGGTAAGCCGAATTCGGGAAGAATATCCCCCATCACCTCGGCAAGCAGTATTTCGCTATCCACCAAGGTGCCATCGCAATCGAACAGTAAGCATATTGACGTGGAGGGGGGCGCGGAAGGGGACGTGGCGGTGTCCTTCATCGATAGGTTTCCTCATTGACTAAGCTGATAGGTCGCTCGCCCTGGAGTGCTAGACGAATATTATCCACCGCTCGCTGGGCCATGGCGTCGCGGGTTTCATGGGTAGCAGAGCCGATATGCGGCAGGGCGACCACATTGGGCATCTTCGTCAGCGGTGACGCAGCGCGTAGTGGCTCCTGCTCAAATACATCCAGCCCTGCTGCTTGAATAACGCTGGTTTCCAAGGCGTGTATTAAGGCGCTTTCATCGACGACTTTGCCGCGGGCGATATTGATAAAAATGCCTGAAGGCTTCATCAGCGCAAGCTCTTGGGCACCGATCAAATGCTCGGTCTCGGCGGTAAGCGGCACAGTGACACAGACGAAATCGGCTTCAGCCAATAGCTCGTTGAGTTCGCGGCGCTGCGCACCAAGCTCACTCTCTAAATCGGGCTTGGGTGAAGCGTTGGAGTAGAGCACCTGCATACCAAAGCCCAGGGCTCCGCGCCTGGCAACGGCTTGACCGATGCGCCCAAACCCCACCATGCCTAGGGTTTTGCCATGCACATCGCTGCCAAATAGTGCCGGGCCAATGCTGGCTTGCCATTTGCCCGCTTTGACCCACTCGGCTAGTTCAACCACCCGGCGCGCCGCGGCCATGATCAACGCAAAGCCGGTGTCAGCAGTGGTTTCGGTAAGCACATCAGGCGTATTGCATAG
This sequence comes from Halomonas sp. ATBC28, assembly GCF_005937175.1. NCBI lineage: Bacteria > Pseudomonadati > Pseudomonadota > Gammaproteobacteria > Oceanospirillales > Halomonadaceae > Halomonas > Halomonas sp. ATBC28. Next base: position 54,082 of record NZ_VCQL01000006.1, read on the forward strand.
CATAATGCCGCGCTTAGTCAGTTCATCAACCGGGATGTTGTCGTAGCCAACCGAGATGGTCGCGATGACTTTCAAGTTGGGCGCTGCGTCCAGCAACTGGGGGGTAATGGCTAAGCCGGAACCGATAATGCCGTGTGTCTCCGCTAATAGAGCGCGATTTTCAGGGGCATCAAGCGAGCTGGTTTTCGGCAACACATCCACTTCAAACAAATCGCTAAGTTCAGTCTGTTGAGCGTCGCTGAGTCGTCCTTGAATCACTAGACGTTTTTTCATTGTTATCTCCATGGTGAAAAGCCTGTTATCTAAAACCTGCTATTTAAAAAATAGTGTGTGGCGATTAGCCAATGGGCTGGTCGACTTCAAGCGCTAATAGTTGCTCGCGATTAGGCAAACCTTCCATATCACCCACTACCTGGATGGCTTGGGCGCCAATGAGGTTGCCGCGTTGGGCGGCTTGACGCGCCGTTCTTCCGTCAAGCAGGGCGCTAATGACACCGACGGCGAAGCCATCGCCTGCACCTACGGTATCCACCACCTCAGCAACGTGGCAACCGGCCACTGTAAAGCTCTCTTCTTGCCCATCCAGGTTGCCACGGTAATAGCTACCTTCGGGGCCCAGCTTGATGATCACAGCCGAGGCACCTTGATCCAGATAATAGCCTGCTATGTCGTAAGGCGTCTTCTGCCCGGTGAGAAGCTGGCCCTCTGAAAGCCCAGGCAACACCCAATCGGCGCGACCTGCGAGTTCATTAAGGGTCGACCGCATAACGTTTTCACTGGGCCAAAGTGACGGCCGTAAATTGGGGTCAAAGGAAATACTAGCGCCGTGGGCGCGGGCCTCTTCCATCAAATGATGGCTAAGCTGGCAGGCGCTTTCAGATAACGCTGGGGTAATACCCGTCGCGTGAAGGTGGTTAAGCGCCTGAAAGTCGACACTCCGGGCGTCGTCAATAGTGAGATGGCTGGCGGCACTGCCACGTCTGAAATACTCTACTCGCGGGTCGGCGCCGTTCTGGGCACGTTCTTTAAAGAGCAGCCCGGTGGGGTGCTGTGCATCGGCGTGAATATAGCGATCATCGATACCTTCCGCTGTTAATGCCGCCTGAATAAACCCTCCAAAGCTATCGGTTCCCACTCGACTTAACCAGCCCACGTGGAAACCCAGCCTGGAGAGGCCGATAGCGACATTATTATCGGCGCCTGCCAAGCGGCGGTGGAATCGCTCAATGCCGGATAAGTCGCCTGGTGAATCAGCGACAAACATAGCCATGGCTTCGCCGAAGGTGAGAATTTCTGGTGGGTTAGAGAAGGAGTGGGGCATAGTCAGTAATCTCTTCGAGTTGTTCATTATCATCCAATGGGAACGATACCATTTTTGTGGCAATTTTTTAGCACCGACTAAAAAAATTAGCGTTGAGTAGAACCTCGTTCGATCAGAGTAGGTGAAAACCTCAGCGCCGCTGGCATTGATGATACGTGGGGAGCAATGCGATGCATCAAGCATTGAACAGCCGTTTTACCCATTGCATCGGTGGGTTGGGCAAGCGTGGTAATGCCGGGAGAGATCAAAGCGCACCAATCGAGTTCATCAATCCCCATCAAGCCTACCTTGCCAAGCGGTAAGTCCAACTGCTGAAACAGGCGGGTCACGGTTAGGGTGGCAGTGCCATTGCCGCACAAGACAGCGCAAGCGTGCTGTTGGTGGGCGGCTAAAAAGTCGCTTAGTGCTTGAAGCGTTGCAGTGCCATCTGAGTTAGCAAGCAGGGAGGATGAATGAATAAGCCCCAACTGCTCGGCAGTGTGGTTAAAGCGGGCCAAGCGTTTTTGTCGGGTGCTTGACTGCTGGGGAGCTTCGCTGACATACAGTACGGCCTGGTAGCCCTGATCGGCCAAGTGTTCTAGCGCCATATCGATCGCCAGGTGATTATCGAGTCCAACCACCTCCGCTTCCACATGATCGACTTCGCGGTCTAGCAGCACAATGGGTGTCCCCTGGCTGATGAAAGTATGTAGTTGGCGTTCAGGGCTGCCGGATGCATTTACCACGAGACCTTCCACCTGATAGGCACCCAACAGGTCTAAATGCTGGCGCTCCTGTTCTGGGTCGTTATCAGTATTACATACTACCAATGAGTAGCCGTATTGGCGGCACGCTTGCTCTACACCATGTGTGATAGCCACTGAAAATGGGTTGCGGATATCTGCCACCAACATACCTAACAATTTAGAACGACCACCTTTTAACCCGCGTGCCATTTGATTTGGCTGGTAGCCAAGGGTACCTGCCGCATGGGCGATGCGCGCTTGAAGTGAGGGCGAGAGCCGATCACGCTCTTCGCCAAAATAGCGCGACACGCTGGTTTTAGAGGCACCAGCGAGGCGGGCTACTTCAAGAATGGTGGAACGGCGCGGCGTAGGTGGCATAGTGTACTTTAAAATAGAGTGCTTAAATAAATAGCGTTTTGCGTTAAAGGGTCGGCCGTTACATTGTGATTAACGGAATGCGAACAGCTCAATTTTGGGTGTTTGCTGGGCCAAAAGCAACGGCGTGCGAGCCGCTAAGGGTGACTAACCATGTGAATATTGTAATCAGTGGGGTTTACCGTGCCCTCAAGGCGTCCAATTTGAGTAAAATCACTATTCTCAAGAACCGTGTCAATAGATGTGTCTCTAAAGGAGAGGTTTTTAATTACGTTAACTTTACACGGCATTCCCTTTGCATCTACATCCATTATCCATGCTAAAAAACCGTTTGAAAATTTTGCTAAGCTACCGATAGGGTATAAGCCAAAGTGTTGGATATACTCTACAAGTAATGACTTTTCATAAATAGTTGGGCAGTTATTAACCCAGCGGTAGGCATCAAGAGGTTGCCGCGGATGCTGACCATTTCGCTCATGGGTTAATTTATTGATTATTTTAATAACACTGATTAATCGAACACGCTCGGATAACTCTGCAGCCTGCTTTCCTGCTGGATAGCCGCTGCCATCGAGCCGTTCGTTGGCATTGAGGATAATGTCATGGCAGGCTGGGCTGGCGACCCAGCCCAGTGCCGTTAGCTTGTTATTCAGTGCAACAACATGTTCTTTGAGTAGCTCGGCTTGCGATGGAGACATGCGAATTTTAAGTGAGGGGAGCTGTTCGCTAATCAGCAGTGGTTTACCCATGGTGTGTAGTAGGGCGCCCGCTACTGTTTCCCGTGTCTGTGGCGCGTGTGGGTCACGACTGATCAGGATCATCGCTAGCTGGCTACTCACTTGTATGGCATGGCGAACCCACTCGGGTTCATCATGCAAAAAAGCCAGCGCATACTGAAGCCCCCTTCGGTCTTGAGTGACCATATAAAGAAGGCTGTCGACACACTCATAGAGGCTCTCTTCTGGAAATAAGTCTTTGTTTTTAGTAAACATTAACATGACTTGTAGCTGGTGAGCGACTTCAAGAACACCGCGTAGCAGAGGAGATCGTTGGCTACTCTTGGTTTGATCATGCTCTTCTTTGTGCTGCATTTTCTTCTCTTTGGCATCTGCGATGAAAAGCCGCGACTTAGCACGTGAATTGCTATTTTGTAGCCCTGAACGAAAAGCGGCTTCGAACTCAGACTCCGATACATAATGGAAAAGTGTTTCAGTCATTGTGGCTGTCATATTAATAAACTCAATACCGATAGCCGCGTAGTCGTGGCTTCCAAAAGGGCGCATATGACGAATACGCCCCTGAGTATTGAATGTTTCTCCGTTTGGAAACTCGAGTGTTACCTCTGGCAGCGTCTGGTTAACGCTAAGGGCCATGCTGTCTTCGAGGCTGACATACACCATGCAGCCGCCCACTGAAAGGTTACGCACTTTTCCTTCCACATTAAGCTCATGAGCAAAGACTTCAAGGTGCACACGTGCATGCATACCAAGAATAAAAGGAACGCGTAGAGCACCTCTATTATCGGAAGCAAAAATAGAGTTGGGAAGCTGACACTCAAGATGGTAAGTGCAGGCATCTATCTTAATGACGTGTGCAGGTACTTGCTCAATGTTGTAAATTTCTTCTTCTATACCAGGTGAAGGGTGCGAAGCCTCTATGTCAAAGCAAATAGTTTCGTTTTTAAAATATGGAGAAAGCGAATTTCCGGTGTAGTGAATAGCTAAGGTTATTTTTCCGGTATCCAGCTCCATCTTAATTGCCTTCGCTTCTATGGCGTAGGCTGCTTCTTTAGAAAAGATAGAAATAGCATGCTCTTTTTTTAGCAGTGAGCGTATTATCTGCCCAGTGGTATTTTGGTTCGCCGTATCGATAATCATATAAAACCCACCGTATTTATTTTGTTATAATTTATATCGACTTGGTGGTGACTGCTATATGCTTCTATTGCTTGTCACTTCTACCATGATAGGACATTTTTCCTGTGTCGATTAGCTATTATTTCGCTCCAGTTTGCAAACCGATTTATATCTATTTTAAGAGACATTTGTAATGATTTGATAACTTTTGTTTGTGTTTGATGCAGGCCAGACCGCCATTCGGCCGGGTAGGGATAATCAGGTAAACTGCACGCTTTCTTTTACAGCGATGCTCGCGGCATGCCCTCAAACCCTAAATCACTCCATTCTCAATCGAGCAGCTATGAATTAACGCCGTCTGGCGATCGCTATTTCGATGGCCTGGCCGAGAAATTCTCCCGTTCGCTCTATCAGGCGCCCCGGGGCGAGCTGCGTCTCGCAATGCTCGACTACCTGCTACCGGAAATGCTGAATCTAGAGGGGCAGTGCGTGCTGGACGTGGGCGGTGGCCTGGGCCAGCAGGCGGCATGGTTTGCTGAGCGGGGGCACGATGTCACGATGACTGAACCCTCAGCAGATATGTTGAGCTACGCCAAAACCTGGCACCGGGACGTTAAAACGTTACCGGAAGAGGCGATTACTTATCTGCAGGCGCCGCTACAACTGTTAACAGAACAAGCTCCTGGCCCATGGCCGCTGATTACCTGCCATGCAGTGTTGGAGTGGTTGGGCGACCCGCAAGCAGCACTGGCTACCTTGAGTCATTTATTGACACCGGGTGGCCAGCTTAGCTTGATGGTGTTTAATCGCGATGCACTGCGCTTTTCCAACGCGGTCAAAGGCAATCTTGAGAAGGCGTTGAGCGACCGCTTAGCGGGGAAGGGCAAGCGACAACGATTGACGCCTATTTCGCCTGTTAGTCATGCCGAGGTTGAGCAGTGGAGTGCAGATAACGGCTTAGTGATAGATGCAGTCGCCGGTATCCGCGTTTTTCAAGATTACTTGCGCCACCCTCCCGCCACGCCAGTAGAAACTGAAACGCTGCTGGCGCTGGAAAAAAAGTATTGTCGCCATGACCCCCATTGGCGCTTAGGCCGCTACCTACTTTATACATTAATTAAACCGGAGATCGTTGAATGAGTGCCCAAGCCCCAGCGTGCCAACTGTTAGAGCGGCAAAAAGATAACTATGTAGCGCTGTGGGTCATTGGCCCGCCAGTCGATAGCTGGCTTATTGATCAATCGACGGGTGTGGTCAGTGGCGATTTTGACGTGCTGCGTGAGTGGCAGGCTAAAGGCAAACAGGCCCGAGCGCCTTTTGACTTAGCAGCGGGTGAGCCATTCGGCAAAGAGATGGTGCTGTTTTGGCCGAAGGCGCATCAGTTAGGTATTTGGTGGCTCAAGTGGTTATGTGAGCAGCTACCTGAAGGCACACCCATTGAAATTGTCGGCGAGCATCAAGGTGGCATTAAACGCGTTCCCAAGATGCTGGAAGAGCTGGGGATGCCTTGGGATAAGCGCGACAACGCCCGGCGCTGTTCACTCTTTGCCACCCAAACCGTGGCATTGGATTCGACTAGCGATAGCGCTTGGCAGCAATTCGAGACATTAGGACTGACGCTGAACAGCCACCCGGGCGTATTTGGCCACGGCAAAGTCGATGAAGGAACGCTGTTACTGTTGGAAAGCATTGAGAATAGCTTGCCGAAAAAACCGCTCAAAGTGCTGGATATGGGCTGTGGCGATGGGATTATTAGCGCTTGGTTGGCCCAGCGTGGCCATCATGTGACCGCGGTGGACGTCAGCGCTTTTGCGGTAGAGGCGTGTAAGCGCACCTTGGCGGCGAATGGGCTAGAGGGGCGGGTACTCTGCAGTGATGTATTCAGTGCACTTGAAGGTGAGCAGTTTGACTGGATTGTTAGCAACCCGCCTTTCCATAAAGAGCGTGATATCAGTTATGGCCCTAGCCAGCGTTTGATCAGCGCAGCGCCAGAGCATCTCAATGCGGGCGGGCGGTTAATCCTGGTGGCAAATGGCTTTTTGCCCTATCCAGACCACTTGCAGCGGGCATTTCAAGACTTCCAGACCCTGGCGGATAATCGCCGCTTCAAGGTTTACGGTGCGATTAAGTTACAGCGCTAGGTCTACGGCATTTGATGAGGTACTTACTCAGCAAAGAAAACATTAAGTACGTGATCCAGATGCACTTCCATGGCACGACGAGCAGCCGCCGGGTCACGTTCTTCAATGGCTTCAACGATGCGCTTATGGTCATCCTGGGAGCGCTGCGGCATATCTGTTTCCATAAAGAGTTCCTGGAGTCGACGAAACATGGCGCCGTACTTGTGGCCAAGCAGATGCTTGATGACAAGTGCGTAGGCCGCGTTGCCTGAGGCCTCAGCAATACGAATATGCAGTAATCGATCTCCGGCGCAGTTGCGCCCGCCATTGGCGTTGTCAGACACATTCCGCTCAAATGCCAAACGGATCGCTTTCATATCCTCTTCAGTGGCGTTCATGGCTGCTAACGCGGCAATTTCCGGTTCCAGATAGCGGCGCGTCTGGAGAAGTGAAAAGGGCGGGATCTCTTCGTCCAGATTGAGCTCAATTTCGCTCTCGAACTCTGGGTCTATTGCCCAGGGCTCGGTTCGAGCGGCTGCGCGCATCACCGACTCCATGGGAGTGGCGCGCGATTCAAGCACCACGACACCATGGCCGACTCGAACAGCTACCTGCCCAACCACTTCGAGAGCAATCAAGGCCTCTCTCACTGAAGCCCGACTAACGCCAAGAGCTTGGGCAAGCTCTCGCTCGGGGGGTAACAGCGTTCCTGGGGGAAACTCACCATCATTGATTAACTGCTGTAATTGATCAGCAATCTGGCGATAGAGGCGCTGCGAGCGGATGGTTTGAATCGGCATTCGTGGTGTTTCCTATCCGTTTCACTGGTGTTTTTCGACTAAAGTTGATGGCTACTAAAGTTTATTCCCAAAAGCTGCTATTTGGCCTTTTGAGGCTTGTCAGGGTCAAAGTTTCTCGCTCATACTCGGCTCATTGGTCAGGCCATTAGGTGTCTGGATGATTTGGCCTAATGTATGTTCCCATTCTTTTCAAGGTCGTACCACCGCTTTTAGGGGCGCGCCTTAGCCGTTAGGGATGTGCAATAGTATGAGACTCAAAAACAAAACTGCACTGATCACCGCCGCTGCAAACGGCATTGGGCGTGCTAGCGTCGAGCGCTTTGTTGCCGAGGGCGCACGCGTATTCGCGACAGATATCGATATTGCCAGCTTAGAAGGGATACCGGGTGTTGAAGCTTATCGCCTGGACGTCACGGATAGCCAAGCGATCCACCAATTAGCCACTTCACTGCCAGCCTTGGATGTACTGTTTAACTGCGCCGGTATGGTGGCAGGTGGCAGCGTACTCGAATGCGACGAGGCCACTTGGCAGCGATCGATGGATCTGAATGTCACTTCAATGTTTCATACCTTGCAGGCTTTTTTACCGGGCATGTTGGCAAAAGAGAGTGGCAGCATCATCAACATGGCTTCCCTGGCATCTAGCATTAAAGGAGTTGCTAATCGCTGCGCTTACGGTACTTCTAAAGCCGCGGTGATCGGACTGACCAAGTCTGTCGCCGCCGACTTTATGACCCAGGGAATTCGCTGCAATGCGATCTGCCCTGGCACCGTTGAGTCTCCCTCTCTCAAACAGCGTATTGCTGAGCAGGCACGTAAAGAGGGGCGCAGTGATGCAGAGGTGCTAGCCTCTTTTATTGCCCGTCAGCCAATGGGTAGGCTGGGGCGAGTGGAGGAAGTGGCTGCGCTGGCGGCTTTTCTGGCTTGTGATGAATCGCAGTTTATTACCGGTACCACGCAATTGATCGATGGTGGTTGGGCTAACTGATTACTTCAGAAGGAATAACAATATGAAACTTTTACGCTTTGGAACGCTGGGCCAGGAAAAGCCGGGCATTCTCGATAGTCAGGGTAAGGTGCGTGATCTTTCCGCCCTCGTTAGCGATGTTGCCGGTGATGTGTTGAGCGACGAAGGGTTGCAGAAACTTCGCGATGTGGATCTCTCTACATTGCCAGAGGTCGCGGCTGATGTGCGTCTGGGGCCTTGTGTTGGTCAGGTGGGCAAATTTATTTGTATTGGTCTCAACTACTCCGATCACGCAGCAGAAACCGGCGCCGAGGTTCCCCCCGAGCCGGTCATTTTCAATAAGTGGACAAGCGCTATCTGTGGTCCCAATGACAATGTGGAGATCCCCCGTGGCTCCAAAAAGACCGATTGGGAAGTCGAGCTTGGGGTAATTATTGGAAAGGGTGGTCGTTACATTGATGAAGCTGAGGCGATGTTACATGTGGCGGGGTTCTGCGTAGTTAATGATGTGTCTGAACGCGAGTTTCAGTTGGAGCGCAGTGGTACTTGGGACAAGGGCAAAGGCTGCGATACGTTTGGCCCCTTGGGGCCCTGGTTAGTTACCCGTGATGAGATTGCTGACCCACACCAGTTAGGTATGTGGCTTGAGGTAGACGGCCAGCGTTACCAGGACGGCAATACACGCACCATGGTGTATCAAGTGCCTTTTCTGATCAGTTACTTGAGTCGTTTCATGAGTTTGCAGCCTGGCGATGTTATCTCAACCGGCACACCTCCCGGTGTGGGTATGGGCCAGAAGCCTGCCGTTTACCTTCGTGATGGGCAGCAAATGCGTTTAGGTATTGAGGGCTTAGGTGTGCAGCGGCAGCGGGTCGTTCAGGCCTAAACATAACGAGGAGAAGCGCGCTTATGGAAGTGCTTATCTGTTCAAAGCCGCAACATCTGGAGCTGCGTCACGCTTCTAAGCCAGAGTGTGCCTCTGGGCATGCCGTGGTACGGATACGCCGTATCGGTATCTGCGGAACGGATATTCATGCTTATGGTGGAAACCAACCCTATTTTGAATACCCCAGGGTGTTAGGCCATGAGCTTGCCGGTGAGATAGTCGAAGTCGCTGATGACCATGACCAGCACTTACTGGGCAAGCAGGTTTATGTCATACCCTACCTGCATTGTGGTGAATGCCGTGCCTGCCAGCAGCATAAAACCAACTGCTGCCAGAACATGCAGGTTATTGGCGTACATCAAGATGGTGGCATGGCGGAGTACCTGGCCGTACCTACCACTCACTTAGTGGTATCTGAAACCCTTAGCATCGATCAATTGGCCCTGGTGGAGTGCATGGCAATTGGTGCTCACGCTGTAAGGCGTAGCGTGCTACAAGCGGATGAATTAGCCGTCATCGTGGGTGCGGGGCCTATTGGTATGGGCGTACTCCAGGTCGCTAAAAGCCAGGGTGCGCGTACCTTGATGGTGGATACCAATCCATCACGTCTGGCTTTTTGCCGTGACGTACTGGGTGCCGATGCGGTGGCGAACCCTCAGGAAGTGGAAGTGGCTGCACAGATCAGCAAGCTAAATGGCGGTGCGTTAGCAGATGTGGTGTTTGATGCCACAGGGAGCCCTCGTGCTATGGAGGCTGGGTTCGATCTGGTGGGGCATGGCGGTTGCTATGTTCTGGTGAGTATAGTCAAAGCAGACATTACCTTCAGTGATCCTGATTTCCACAAGAAAGAGTTGACCTTGATCGGCAGCCGTAATGCCACTCGGGAAGACTTTGATAGTGTGGTGTCACTGATGGATAGTGGGGACATCAATGCTGAAGCAATGATTACCCACCGTGCTTACCTTGCTGACGTGCCTGCCCAGATGCCCCAGTGGTGTGACCCCGCTAATCAGGTTATCAAGGCCATGATATCGATTGATCATTAACACTTCTGCATCGTTTCCTCAAACTTGCCACATTCAGCCGCCGACGAATTTACCGGTAAGGTCTATCGTTAAGGACTATGATGCAAATAAGTAGTCGTTAATTTAACGGTAGTGAGTAGGAGTGGCAGCAATGGCGGGAAATATTCGAAATACGGCGGTACTGGGAAGTGCCGTTCTGCTGGGCGGGCTGCTGGCGCTAGGGCTGGTATGGAGCGGTAGTTATATCAAGGGCGCCGCAGAAGTATGGCAGCAGTCGTCACGTAGCGTCACGGTGCGCGGCTTAGCCGAGCGAGAAGTGCCGGCGGATTTGGTGCTGTGGCCGTTCAATTACAGTGTCAGCGCTAATAGCTTGAGTGACCTTGAGCAGCAGTTGTCCAGTGACGAGCAGGCAATTCGCGATTTTCTGGAGGCCCAGGGGTTTGCATCAGAGCATGTTAGCTCCACTCCGCCGCGGATTACCGACCAATATAGCAATCAGTACGGTGGTCAGCGCCCGGATGAGCGCTATCGCGCCGAAGCAACACTGCTACTGCGCTCCCCCGATGTCGAGGGCGTGATCGAGGCAATCCCCAATGCGACTTCACTGGTTCGAGAGGGCGTACTGCTCTCGCCCAGCTACGAATACCGCACGGAGTTTCTATTTACCGGACTTGATGCGATCAAGCCTGAAATGATTGCGGCGGCCACTGCGGATGCGCGTAACGCCGCACAGCAGTTTGCCGAAGATTCCGGTAGCCAAGTGGGCCAGATTCGTCAGGCGACCCAGGGCTACTTCTCCATCGAGGACTTGGACAGCTACACGCCGCAAACCAAACGTGTTCGCGTTGTCACCACGGTGGACTACTCCTTACAAGATTAGGCCCTAGGCGGCGTTAATGGCGCAGGGATTAGCCAGTGTAATCAATGGCGGTGATGGTATAAAACGTATCACCGTTAGGCGTGAGCACTTTTGCTTCATCACCCACCTGTTTACCGAGCAGTGCTTTAGCCATAGGTGCATCGATACTGATCCAGCGCTTTTTGGTGTCGATTTCATCGTGGCCAACGATCCTGAGATGCACCTCACCGCCACTTTCATCCTCCAGGCTTACATAAGCGCCGAAAAACACCTTGCTGGTATCGGCAGGCAGGCGGTCTACGATTTGCAGTTCGTCCAAGCGTTTCGTCAGGTAAGTAATCCGGGCGATAACGCGGTTCAGCTCTTTCTTGTTATAGGTGTAATCGGCGTTTTCACTGCGGTCGCCCTGGGCGGCTGCTTCGCCGACTTTTGCTGAAATATCCGGGCGTTTAACCCGCGATAGGTGATCCAAGATAGCGCGCAAGCGAGCCGCCCCTTCTGGGGTAATCAGATTGCTCTTAGGGGCTTGACGCGGATCTTTGGCTGGATCGCGCCAGCGGGTCATGTTGCGGCCTTTCATTACCTATTCCCCATTGTGTTTCGAGCTATCTACCTTACGTTAATTGCGCGAAGCATACCAAGCAACATGCTACTGGAAAATCATTCAAACGTTTGTTACATTTTTTGCTATATTGAGCGAGAGGCCCGCTATTAGTAGGTCTAACCAGGACAACAATAATGTTAGGAGCATGTATGCGAACTCACTCTTTTTCACGCAACTCTTTGTCACGTTTAATAATCGCCGCCGCCATTGGCAGCGCGCTGATGCTGTCTCCGCTAACCGCCTCTGCCTTTGAAGGCGAGCTGTTTTCGCTTAAAAACAGGTGGGAGCATACCGTGACTGAGATGCCCGCCAACGAGCGCGAGAGCACGTTAAAGGCATTGGCAGGTGAAGCGGAGCAGTTGGCCGAGCAGTACAGCGATGAAGCTGATGTACTTGTCTGGCAGGGAATAGTTCTGGCTTCTTATGCCCGTGAGCGCGGTGGTTTAGGCGCATTAGGAATCGCAGGTGATGCGCGTGACGCGTTAGAAAAGGCGATTGAAATAGATCCTCAGGGGTTGAATGGTTCCGCCTACGTCACGCTAGGTGCGCTTTACGATCGCGCTCCAGGGCGGCCACTCGGTTTTGGCAATAGTGATACCGCTGAACGCATGTTCCAGCGTGCCTTGGAGATCCGCCCAGACGGCATCGATGTGAACTACTACTACGCTGCCTTTTTGAAAGAAGAGGGCAATGAGCAGGCCGCTCGCGAGCACGCCCAGCGAGCGGTTAACGGCACCGCTCGAGACAACCGGAAAGTCTCCGATGAAGCGCTACGCCGTGATGCCGAAGCGCTGCTTAAGCAGCTGTAAATCCCCCGCTGAATTGGCATTCCCGGTGGCAAGCATTGATAATAGATCGATTATCACCACCGGGAGTGCCTCATGGCGTCCAACTCCAAGCACGATGCTGTTCAGAATCCTAATTTTCAGCGCCCTCCTTTTAAAAACACGGCTCTTAGCGTTCCAGACTTAAAGCGCAATGATGTTGAGCTGCTTAAGCGGGAGACGCTACACCAGGGGTTTTTCCGCCTGGAAGCCTTAGAGCTTCGTCACCGGCTGTTTGAAGGCGGTTGGAGCGAACCTATGCGTCGTGAAGTGCATAATCGCTTTGATGCAGTGGGTGTGCTGCTCTACGACCCCGAGCGCGACTCATTGGTGCTCATTGAGCAGTTTCGTGCCGGCGCCATTGATGATTCCGTTTCTCCCTGGAAGCTCGAGCTCGTGGCCGGTTTGGTCGAAAAAGACGAATCGCTGGAAGATGTGGCGCGTCGCGAGGCGTGGGAGGAGGCCGGTTGTAAAGTGGCCCAACTGACCAAACTTCACACGTATTATCCCAGCCCTGGCGCCTGCAGCGAGCAAGTGACACTATTTTGTGGTTTGGTAGATACCCAAGGATTAGGTGGGATTCATGGCCTAGATGAAGAGCATGAGGATATTCGTGTTCACGTCATGCCTTTCGCTAACGCTTGGGAGCTCTTAGAGAAGGGGCGACTCGACAACGCCATGTGTTTAATTGGTCTACATTGGCTTAATAGTCAGCGAGCCTCACTGCGTGCTGCCTCACAGCGCGCTTTGACGCAAAGCGAAACCGACGAGGAGTGAACATGGCGAGAACGGCCTATGTCACCGATTTAAAATCGCTCCAAGGGGAGTGCAGCGCCAACTATTTACGTTTGGTGCGCCTGGTGGGCGATATGGAGGCCGGCCAGCGCCGCGATATTGCCTTGCGCGGTGATAAACAGCATTTCGGTGATCTGCATCTGTATATTCAAGAGCAGGCGCCTTACACCACCATGGTGAATGTTTCTCAGACCGGCCCACTAGATACCGTTTTGGAAGGGCCGCGTATGCGCGTACATCTTTATCACGATGTACGCATGGCGGAAGTGACCGACTTTCAGCGCGAGCGCCACTTTAGTGGCCGCTACCGCTACCCCAATGCCCGGATGCATCAGCCGGATGAGAAGCTTCAACTCAACCGCTTCTTGGGCGAGTGGCTGGCTCATGGCCTTGCTCACGGTCACACGGTCGACGTGCCGGAGATGCCCTAATGCGTGTGGTGCAAATTACCGACGCCCATCTCTATGCGGATATCGAAGCGCGTTCCCGGGCGGGCATACCCTGGCGGCAGTTTCAGCAGGTGTTGAATGCCGTTGTCGCCGAAAAGCCCGATATCGTGCTGTTTACTGGTGATATTAGCCAGGATGAATCGGCCGCTTCCTACGCCTTGGCGGTGCAGGCGCTGGAGCAGTTGCCTTGCCCCTGGTACTGGCTGCCGGGTAATCACGATCAGCCCGAGTTCATGGCGGCCGAGCGGCCGATGGTTGAACAAGTGGACTTGGATTCGTGGCGCATCCTGTTGCTCAATACCCAGGTGGAGGGCAAACCCCACGGTGAACTGGGAAGCGAGCGGCTAGCTAAGCTCGCTGAACAGTTAGAGAACGATGACCAGCCCACGCTGATAGCCATGCACCACCCGCCGGTGGACGTCGGCGCGGTGTGGATGGATGCCATTGGCCTACAAGATCGCGACGCATTTTGGCAACTGCTAAGTAAATACCCGCACGTCAAGATCATCCTGTTTGGTCACGCGCACCAAGCCTACGCCGAGCATCATATTTTAGGCACAGGTAGAGGCATAGGTGAGGCCACTATTGATGTTTATGGCTGCCCGGCGATGGCCGATCAGTTTCTGCCCGGTGCCGAGCAGTTTGCCATTGATGAAGCTTCCCGCCCTGGCTATCGGGTTATCGATTTGGCGTATAGCGATGCCCAGGGAAGCGAGTGGCAGAGCTGGATAGAGCGCATTGATTAGACGTTAATTGCTCTCTTATTTCTCTCCCATTTCTGGATAGGTTTTTTAGGAATAAAAAGATAGTTATTAATTCTTTTGGGTTATTACCGGCTCGGCGTTACCCTACTCACATTCGAACGTACATTTATCTATAACGTACGCTGATTTTAGCTTGTGTGACGAGCTTGTTCTTGTGAGGTAAGGGGCCATGACCCAATTGTCTACATTGTCGTCAAAAGAGCGGTCTTCAGAGACGCGTTCTTCATCTTCAGCGATGCAGGGGGAGGCTTTTAATGCCCCTGATGCCGCGCGCTTGACCCACCTCAAGCAATTAGAAGCCGAGTCTATCCATATCATCCGTGAAGTTGCCGCTGAGTTCGCCAACCCGGTGATGATGTACTCCATCGGTAAAGATTCGTCGGTAATGCTGCACTTGGCGCGCAAAGCTTTTTACCCCGGTACACCGCCATTCCCGCTGATGCACGTGGACACCACGTGGAAGTTTCGCGAAATGATCGAGTTCCGTAACCGCATGGCTGAAGAGGCGGGTATGGAACTGATCGTGCACACCAACGAAGAGGGGCGGGCAGCCAATATCAACCCGTTCGACCACGGCAGCGCCAAATACACCGATATCATGAAAACCCAGGCGCTCAAGCAGGCGCTGGATAAGTATGGGTTTGATGCGGCCTTTGGTGGCGCGCGTCGTGATGAAGAAGCCTCGCGTGCCAAAGAGCGCGTCTACTCGTTCCGCGATAAGTATCACCGTTGGGATCCCAAGAACCAGCGCCCTGAGCTTTGGAACGTATATAACGCCAAGGTCAATAAAGGTGAATCGATCCGCGTGTTCCCACTTTCTAACTGGACCGAGCTGGATATCTGGCAGTACATCTACTTAGAGTCGATTCCCATCGTGCCGCTCTACTACTCGGCCAAGCGGCCCATAGTCGAGCGCGACGGTATGCAAGTTATGGTCGATGACGACCGTATGCCGTTAGCACCTGGCGAAGTGCCGGAAATGAAGTCGGTACGGTTTCGAACGCTTGGCTGCTACCCGCTAACCGGCGCGGTGGAATCCGAAGCCGCGACGCTTCCGGAAATTATTCAAGAGATGCTGCTGACCCGAACCAGCGAGCGCAGTGGCCGTGCCATTGACCGCGACCAGGTGGGTTCGATGGAGAAGAAAAAGCGCGAGGGCTATTTTTAAATGAGGAAAGTCTGATGTCTCACCAATCTAATTTAATCGCCGATAATATCGAGCAGTACCTGCACGAGCACGAAAACAAAGACCTGCTGCGTTTTATCACCTGCGGTAGCGTAGACGACGGCAAATCGACGCTGATTGGCCGTCTGCTTCACGACTCGAAAATGATCTTTGAAGATCAACTGGCGGCGATCACTCAGGCTTCTAAAACCAGTGGTACTACTGGTGATACCGTTGATCTGGCGCTGTTGGTGGATGGGCTGCAGTCAGAGCGTGAGCAGGGCATTACCATCGATGTGGCGTACCGCTTTTTCTCTACCGATAAGCGCAAGTTTATTATCGCCGATACGCCTGGGCATGAGCAGTACACCCGCAATATGGCCACGGGGGCATCAACCGCCAGCCTGGCGATTATCCTGATCGATGCCCGCTACGGTGTGCAGACCCAGACTCGCCGCCATAGCTTTATTGCCGACCTGCTAGGTATTCAGCACCTGGTGATTGCGGTCAATAAGATGGATCTAGTGGACTTCTCCGAGCAGCGCTTTAACGAGATAGTCGATGAGTACCGAGCCTTTGCCACCAATCTGCAAGCACCTGACATTCGCTTTGTACCGATGTCGGCCCTGAATGGCGACAACGTGGTCAATCGCAGCGAACAAACGCCCTGGTATTTTAGCGATGCTTACCAGGGGGAAACACTGATCGAGCTATTAGAGAGTGTCGAGATTACCCGCGACCAGAACCTCAGCGATCTGCGTTTACCGGTTCAGTACGTTAACCGCCCGAACCTTGATTTTCGCGGTTACTGCGGCACCTTAGCCGCGGGTGTATTACGTCCTGGTCAAGCCGTTAAGGCACTTCCATCGGGTAAAACGTCGCGGGTTGCACGGATTGTCACTTTTGATGGTGACCTTGCGGCCGCTTATCCAGGTCAGGCGATCACTGTGACTCTGGAAGATGAAATCGATATCTCCCGTGGCGACTGGCTGGTGGCAGCGGATAGCGAACTGCCGCTCTCCAACACCTTTAAAGCCGATATTGTTTGGATGCAGGAAGAGGCGTTAACGCCAGGTAAGCTCTACGATTTCAAACTGGCGACCCGCGATCTTTCCGGTCAGATCAGTGCGATTGATTACCAAATCGACGTCAATACTCTGGAGAAGCATGCCACTCACTCGCTGGGGCTAAATGCTATTGCCCGCTGCGACGTGGAACTGACAGCTGCTATTCCCGTGGATGATTACCGCACCAGCCCCGGTACCGGTAGCTTTATCATCATTGATCGGCTGACCAACGTGACCGTAGGCGCCGGTATGATCCGCGGTACCGCCAGCGCCCCAGGCAATGCTTCAAACGCCACCGATTGGGCCGACTTTGAGCGTGACTTGAATGCCCTGGTGCGTAAGCATTTCCCTCACTGGGAAGCGAAAGATATCAGCGGTTTATTCAGCCGCTAACCGGCATAAGCTCCGGTCATGAGCCTCCTCACATCCGTGCGAGGAGTTCTCCTTATGTCATTGCGAGGAGCGAAGCGACGCGGCAAACTTGCTTTTGTCATTGCGAGCGCAGCGCGGCAATCTCAAAGTTAGTGCCATCGCCGGTATGAGATTGCTTCGTCGCAAGCTACTCGCAATGGCGGTAGGTGATTAGATTTACTCAGCATTAGGGAAAAACAGCTGCTGACCATCTACCTCAAAATCCGCAATCGCTTGCTGGCCCTGTTCAGAAACCAGCCACTCGTGCCACTGGGCGGCGAGGTCGTGCTTCAAATGCGGGTGTCGCTCTGCCGAGAGCAATAGGCTGCCATACTGATTGAATAGCGCTTCATCGCCCTCAAACAGCAAGGTAAGGTCTTGTGGGTTGTCAAAGGCGACCCAGGTGGCGCGATCGGTAAACGTATAGGCGTCCATGCCCGCGGCGGTATTCAACGTAGGGCCCATGCCGCTGCCCAGCTCGCGGTACCACTCGCCCTGTGGCGTGACCCCAGCATCTTCCCATAAGCGCAATTCCGCGCGGTTGGTGCCGCTATCGTCCCCGCGTGAGGCGAAGGGGGACTCGCTCTCGGCAATGCGCTGCATGGCATCTGTAACGGTTTCGCTATCACTAATGCCTGCAGGGTCATCGCTCGGGCCAACAATCACGAAATCGTTGTACATTACATTCAAGCGTTCTGTGGCGTAGCCATCGGCCACAAACTTTTCTTCACCTGCGGTGTCGTGAACCAGCAGGCTATCCGCATCGCCACGGCGACCAATTTCAAATGCCTGGCCGGTGCCCACGGCGACCACGTGCACATCAATCCCGGTCTCTTCGCTGAATGCGGGGATGATGGCGTCAAACAGGCCAGAGTTTTCGGTAGAGGTCGTGGAGGCCAGGGTAATGTAGTCATCGGCCGCCATCAGCGTAGCGCTGAAGGTCAGCCCTAGGGTGCCAGCGGTGATAAGTGCGGTAGTTTTGTTCATTTTTGCTCCTTGATCGCTTTTCATGAATCGTTTTACTTCAATCCTAGGGCTCACTCATATTGGAGCTACCAGACCAACTCGCCGCGAATAAACGCCCCCGCCTCAGGTGAGGTGGGGGCGGTAAAAAAGTCGCGGGCAGGGGTGTGTTCAAGTAGTTCGCCGTTGTGCAAAAACACCACGTCATTGGCTAAGCGATGTGCTTGGTGCAAGTCGTGAGTGGTCATAACGATACGTGTACCGCTGTGATGAAACTCCAGTACGGCATCTTCAACGGCCTTGATGGCGGCGGGGTCGAGCGCCGAGGTGGGTTCGTCTAAAAACAGAACTTGGGGATTGAGCAGCCAGGCCCGTGCCAACGCTAAACGCTGCTGCTCGCCACCGGAAAGCACCCGCGCAGGCCGTTTGGCTAGGTGTGCTAAGCCAAACTTCTCAAGGGCACTCATCGCCTGGGTTTTTCGAGGTAACGCTTTCAGTTCTGGTCGCGCCACTTTATTGATGGCTAGCACATAGGTCAGGTTATCCAGCGCTGAGCGGCGTAACAGCACAGGGCGTTGGAAAACCATGGCTTGCGCGGGCTGAACCCCTTGCCAGCGAACCGAACCGCTGGAGGGCGTTAGTAGGCCGTGAGCTAGACGCATTAATAGGCTTTTGCCCGCACCGTTCGGCCCCATTATTAGCGTTCGCTGGCAGCCTGCAAGGCGCATCGATGTGGGACTAAGCAGGGTATGGCCGCGATGGATAAAGCTCACGCTGTCGAGCTCAAGGGTGGCGACGGGGGGCGTATGATGTGCGTTCATCCCAGCCGCCTTTTCGCCGTTTCGCCGATTATGTGGGCAATCGCGTTAATCATGGTGACCAGGGCGAGCAGAATGATCCCTAAGCCAAGGGCCATAGGCAGGTTGCCCTTGCTGGTTTCCAACACAATGCTGGTGGTCATCACGCGGGTGACGCCGTCGATGTTCCCGCCCACAATCATCACTGCGCCCACTTCGGCGCTGGCGCGGCCAAAGCCTGCCAGGATCACCGTTAACAGCCCAAAGCGTGCGTCCCATAGCAGGGTGGGGATCATGCGTAGGCGCGTTAGCCCCAGTGAGTTCAACTGCTCGTCATACTCTCCGTGAAGCGCTTCAACCTGCTGGCGGGTGAGGGCGGCAATAATGGGTAGTACCAGAATCACTTGGGCTATCACCATCGCTGTTGGCGTAAACAGCAGCCCCCATTCACCCAGTGGGCCTGCGCGCGAAAGCAGTAGGTAGACACAAAGCCCTGCCACGACTGGCGGTAAGCCCATCAAGGCATTGAGGGCGACAATCACGACGTTACGTCCAGGAAAGCGCCATAGCGCCAGAGCAGCGCCTAAGGGCAGGGCTATCAGGCTGGCAATCAATACCGCCATCAGCGATACCTGCAGCGAGAGCATCACGATGGAGATTAGCGCGCTATCCATACTCAGGATCAGGGTGAGAGCAGTACTAAAAGCATTATCACTGGTGAGCATTGAGCGTCGGTTTCACTTTTGTATGAAGAGCTGTTGTAGGAAAACTGTTATCTGAGAATTGGCATGATGTATCGAAAAATGACTTAATGCACTGCGTCCTGAAATTTATGCAGTCATATGCAGTTAAAATACAAAAGAGGTTTGCATTTTACCCAGCGAGGCTACCTTGCGATGTCTGAACCACATACTTACCTGACCACCGCAGAAGTCGCTGACTATTTGCGTTTAAAAGAGCGCAAGGTGTATGACTTGGTGCGCCAAGGCCAGATTCCCTGTAGTCGGGTAACGGGAAAGTTGCTGTTTCCCCGCCAACAGATCGATTTATGGGTGCTGAACCATTTAGAAGGCGATCAGGCGCAGCGTTTATCAGTGCCGCTAGTAGCAGCCGGTAGCCAGGATCCACTGTTGGAGTGGGCTATTCGGGAAAGCGGCTCTGATTTGGCGATGCTCTGCCAAGGCAGTGGCGACGGCGTGCGGCGGTTGCTTGACGGCAAGGCGATGTTGGCGGGCATTCATCTGCTGGATGCTTCTACTCAGCGCTATAACGAACCCAGCGCGCTCGGCTTAAGCGGCATGCGTGATCTGTTGATAGTGCACTGGGCAAAGCGCCGCCAAGGGCTGCTTTTACCCGCTGGCAACCCGATGAGCATCTCTGGGCTAAATGATTTAAAACGGCCCGGGATCCGCGTGGCGCATCGCCAGCCCGACGCTGGAGCAGCACGGTTGCTGCACTGTTTGCTACAACAAGCAGGCATTGAAAGCTCGGCGATCAACTGGGCGCCCCATGCCTCCTTAAGTGAAG
Source organism: Halomonas sp. ATBC28 (assembly GCF_005937175.1). Lineage (NCBI taxonomy): Bacteria > Pseudomonadati > Pseudomonadota > Gammaproteobacteria > Oceanospirillales > Halomonadaceae > Halomonas > Halomonas sp. ATBC28. Next base: position 74,382 of record NZ_VCQL01000006.1, read on the forward strand.
ATGATTTGGCGCTTAGCATTGGGCAGGGTGAGGCAGATGTTGGGCTGGGGGTTGAAGCCGCCGCCCATCGCCAGCACCTTGGCTTCGTTACACTTTGCGATGAGCCGTTTGATTTAATTATGCAGCGGCGCAGTTATTTCGAACCTTCAATACAGCGCCTGTTGGCGTTTGCTCATCAAGCGCGTTTTGCCGAGAGGGCAACACAGTTAGGAGGTTATGATATTGCTGAACTAGGAAGGATTGTGCATAACGCCTAGCGCGCTATTCGCTAATCTGCGGCGTCAGTAGAAGAGCTTGACCCTGATTCAATATACGCCACACTAGTGGGGCGTTACTAACGCAAATCATCACGAAAAGGAGAGCATGATGAAACAAGCACTAAACGGTAAGCGTGTTGCTATTTTAGCGGCAGCTGGTTTTGAAGAGTCTGAGCTGAGCGTACCGCGCGCCGCCTTACAGAAAGAGGGTGTTGAGGTTCATGTGGTCACCCCCGACGGTAAAGGAGTCCGCGCTTGGGCGGAAACCGACTGGGGCGACACCTATGAAGCCGATAAAGCCCTTGCTGATGCCAGTGAGTCTGACTACCACGCCTTGGTACTGCCGGGTGGTTTATTCAACCCCGATGAACTGCGCATTAACGACGATGCCTTGAGTTTTGTAAAAGGGTTTTTCCAGGCAGGTAAGCCTGTTGCTGCTATTTGCCATGCGCCGTGGATTTTAATTAATGCGGGCGTGGTTGAAGGCCGCCGCATGACCTCGGTACACAGCGTCGCGCAAGATTTACGCAATGCCGGCGTTGAGTGGGTCGATGAGCCAGTTGTTGTGGACAGCGGTCTTGTGACCAGCCGTACGCCGAAGGACTTGGATGCCTTTAACGCCAAGTTACTCGAAGAGCTGCAGGAAGGGCGTCACTCCGGTCAACACGCTTGATGAGCGTATTGCGTCAGTGGACAAGCTTTATCAAAAGGCTTGTCCACGTTATTGCCAAACCTATCAAAGGAGACAGTAGCCGCGGCGGAATGGTGGTTCATCCTTACCGCGGCTATGGTTCCCAACGTGAAGTTTTTGTCATGGGCCGGGTGTTTCGCCAAGCCGCACTAGGTCGAGCCATTCCTCGCCATGGCATGCTACGCGATACTGCGGACGTGGCACGGCGCGTTTTACGCCGGGGGCTGGCCGATGCGCAGGTAGAAATTCACATCGGCGAAAATAAGCTCTGCGTCGGCACGGATCGAGATGGCTATTTCGACGTCCACTTACCGATTAGTCACACCCTGCCCATTGATGTCTCCTGGCACCGCGCCGATATTTTAGTGCATTGCTCGGGGCAGACGCCGGTACGTACTCACGTAGAAGTTTATGTACCTCCGTCAGAGGCGGATTTGCTGATCATCAGTGATATTGATGACACCGTTATGTTTACCGGGGTGGCGGAAAAGCTCAAAATGCTTTATCGCTTATTTGTTAAAAAGCCTCATCGCCGCACCGCTTTCCCTGGGGTTGCGCCGCTTTATCAAGCTTTACATCGTGGCGTTAGTGAACGCGCTGAGCGGCCCATTTTGTATGTATCCCGTGGCCCTTGGGCGATATACGAAATGCTCGAAACCTTTTTTCAGATCAACCGCATCCCCGTTGGGCCGATTATTTTTTTACGCGAATGGGGCGTCTCTTTACGCAAGCCCTGGCCGCGCCGCGCAGAAGAGCATAAGCGCGAACTGATCGACCGTATGTTGACGCTTTATAAAGATATGCCGTGTATTCTCATTGGCGACAGCGGTCAGCACGATCCAGAAGTATATATTGAAATCGTGAAAGCCTACCCGGATCGTATTAAAGCGATTTACATTCGTCGAGTGGATAAAAACCCCAAGCGCGAGCAGGCGATCCAGCGGTTGCGGGATGAGTTAGTCGGCACCCAGTGTGATTTAGTGCTTGCCGCGGATAGCGTGCTAATTGCCGAACACGCCCACGCCCAGGGTGATATCTCCGCCCATGGCTTAGCGGCAGTACAGCGCGAAGTGGAAGAGCATCGCAACGATCCCGTATAACGCTGTTGCCAAGTCAGTCCCCATGGTAAAAGTACGCTGCGAAAGAAGTGTGTTTAACGACGGTTGTTTGTAGATAGGGACTGCCATGGTTGTTGTGCTGATCATTTTTGCGCTGGCGGTATTTGTGCTCCCCAATGTTTGGGCCAAGTGGGTGCTTAAACGCCATACCCGCGGTCGTGACGATTACCCGGGCACGGGTGCAGAGCTTGCCGATCATTTGCTGCGCCGACTAGGCATTGAGGGCGCAAGCGTTGAGCGCACTGAGTTCGGTGACCATTATGACCCTGAAACCCGCTGCGTACGTCTTTCACCAGATAACTACGATGGGCGTTCGCTAACGGCCGTCACGGTGGCTGCCCATGAAGTAGGGCACGCCATTCAGCATCACCAGGGTTACGCGCCGCTACTGGCGCGTAGCCGCTTAGTCGGCGTTGCCCAAAAAGCTGAGAAACTCGGCGCTGTGCTGATGATGGCTGCGCCTTTTCTGTTTTTATTGACGCGTCTGCCGGGTGGTTTGGCCATTGTAATTGCCATGGCGGTGATCAGCTTTGGCACCGCGGCGCTGGTGCATTTTGTGACCCTGCCAGTTGAGTTTGATGCCAGCTTTAACCGGGCGCTGCCGCTCTTGAAAGAGTACGTCCCGCCTTACGATATGCCCGGTGCCCGGCACGTACTCACCGCCTGCGCGTTTACCTACGTCGCCGCCTCGCTCGCCAGCGTGATGAACCTAGGCCGCTGGTTGGTGATTTTGCGGCGCTAAGTTTGAAAGCAGGCAGCTTCTATTCTGGCTTGTTGGCGATAATCACCGCCCGCCGCGGTGCAGGGTAGCCTTCAATGGTGCGGGTGCGGTCTTCAGGGTCGAGAAAATCGGCCAACGATTGGTAGGTCATCCACTCGGTTGAGCGTTGCTCATCTAACGTGGTAACCGCTTCATCGACCACGCGCACATTGGTAAAGCCGCAGCGCTCCAGCCAGTGGCAGAGAGCTTGAGAAGAGGGTAGGAAGTAGACGTTGGGCATGGCGGCGTAACGTTCGCCGGGCACAAATACGGTCTGCTCGTCGCCTTCGACTACCAATGTTTCCAGTACCAGCTCGCCGCCCGGCGCCAACGCGGCTTTTAGCTGCTGAAGATGTTCCAATGGGGCAGGGCGATGGTAGAGCACGCCCATGGAAAATACCGTATCGAAAAAGCCCAGATTCTCAGGCACATCTTCAATGCCCACGGGTAAAAACTGCGTTTTGCCGCCATCCGCATCACCCACAAAGTGGCGTACTGCCTGAAACTGCCAGTAGAAACGTGGCGAAGGGTCGATGATTAGCACAAAAGCAGCACCTGCCCCGGCCATCCGCCAAGCGTGGTAACCGCTGCCGCCACCCACATCGAGCACTTTGCGATATTTTAGCGGTGCCAGGTGTGGCGCCACTCTTTGCCACTTCCAGTCAGAGCGCCACTCGGTGTCGATATAAATGCCGCCTAGCTGAAAAGGGCCTTTACGCCATGGGGCAAGCTTTCTAAGCAGGTTAAAGCATTGGCGCTGCTGGCTATCGCTAAGATCGAGATCAACGCTGACGGTGTCGCTGTTTAAATCCACGCGCCGCTCGGCGGGCAGCGCCGGAAGCTTGGCCACGGCTTTTTCCCAGGCGGATAAATCGCCGTGGCGGTTACGGTCAAGCCCGTGAGCTAACTGTTCGGGAAGCTTCGCTAGCCAGGGCGTTAGCGAGGCATCAAGCGTGGCTTGATCTAAAAACGCCTGATAAATTGCGCGATGATCGTCGGGTAGTGGTGCCACCTTTAACCCTCCTTAAACGCAATCAGCGAGGCAAAGTTAAGGTACTGGAACCAGGTCATCGAACGTGGAAAACCTGCTTGTTTCAAACGACCATGAAGTGCATCGAGGGTATCCGGCACCAGTACGTTCTCAAGAGCGGTGCGCTTCTGGCTGATTTCCAGATCACTGTAGCCATTGGCGCGCTTGAAATCGTGGTAGCGTTCTACCCGCCAGGCGTTGTCGCGCTCGTCGGCGTCGACGGTTTTCTCCGAGAGAATCAGCACGCCTCCGGGTTCCAGCGCTGCATAAAGCCGCGCCAGTAGCGCATCGCGGTCGGCGGCGGGTAGAAACTGTAGGGTAAAATTGAGAATGATCATGCCCGAAGGCGCATACTCAAGGGTACGAATGTCGGCTTCTTCGACCTGCATAGCGTACGCTGGGCACTCGTCAGCAAAGGTTTGCCGAGCCTGGGCGACCATGGCGGGCGATAGGTCAACGCCCGTATAGCGAAAGGCGTCAGGCGCCAGCGCCCCTGCCAGCGCAAGGCCGGAAGCGCCCAGCGAACAGCCTAGATCATAGACATGGGCGCCATGGCGCAGGTGGCGCTGGGCAATTAAGCTCAACATGCCAAGAATTTGCCCGTAGCCGGGTACCGATCGGCGGATCATGTCAGGAAAGCAGGCGACCACCTTTTCGTCGAAAGAGAACCGCGCGACTCGGTCAAGGGGTGTCGAAAAGATAGCGTCACGGTAAGATGCATCACTCATGGGCAAGCCGGGATCATGGAAAAGGCGTGCTAGTTTACGCGCCCTTAATTGACTAGAACAGGCCTGTCTAGCACAGACTCACATAGAACAGCCCTGTTTAAGGTTATTAACCTGTTTAATGAACCCCGCTGCAAGGATCGACGCCACTGGAGAAGCTAAATGGCCTCAGCATCAAGCGCTACACCCGATACGTTACCGGCATGGCAGACGTTAAAGCATCACGCTGAAACGCTGCAGCATGTCCACTTGAAAACGCTGTTTGGCACCGAGCCTTCCCGCTGGGAAAGCTTTACTCGCCAGGTGGCGGGCTTGACGCTAGATCTTTCCAAGCAGCGCTGGGATGATGATACCCTCGAACATCTGTTTACGCTGGCTAGTGAAGCGGGCGTACCCTCTGCTATTGAAGCGCTGTTGAGCGGTAAGCGAGTGAACGTCAGCGAAAACCGCCCGGCGTTACATACGGCTCTGCGTTTACCCGCTGATGCGACGCTGGAGGTTGAGGGTGAGGATATTGTCGCTGCCGTACACGAAAGCCTTGCTCAAATGGAGCGCTTGGTCAGTCGGCTGCACGCAGGGCAGTGGCGTGGTGCCACCGGCAAGCCGATTCGGCATGTGGTTAACCTGGGCGTAGGCGGTTCAGATCTGGGCCCGTTAATGGTTACCCATGCGTTGGCAGATTTTCGGCCCAAAGATATTCATCCGGTTGAGGTGCATTTTGCCTCCACCATGGATGGCTCCCAGCTAGCGGACTATCTGAGCCGGTTGAATCCTGAAACTACTATCTTTGTGTTGTCATCCAAGTCGTTCACCACCATTGATACACTTTCCAACGCTAACACCGCACGGGAGTGGTTACTTAGCCGCTTGACCCAGCATGGTGCGACGCCGATTAGCGCTGAGTTGGTGGTGCGTCAGCACTTTATTGGTGTGTCGGCGAGCCCTGAGAAAATGACCGAGTGGGGCATTGCGGAGGATCACCAGTTAACCTTTTGGGAGTGGGTCGGCGGGCGCTACTCGCTGTGGGGCACCATTGGCTTGCCGATTGCGCTGGTGGTGGGGATGGCGAATTTCCGCGAGTTTTTAGCCGGTGCGCACGCCATGGATCGCCATTTTGCTGAGGCAGAAATGGCGGAGAACCTGCCCGTGCTGCTGGCGTTAGCGGGAATCTGGAATGTCAACTTCCTGGATATCCGTGCGCACTCCATTCTGCCCTACGATGGGCGCTTGGAGTATTTCGCCGCCTATCTTGAACAGCTTGAGATGGAGTCCAACGGCAAGTCGGTTACCCGTCAAGGCCAGCCGATTAACTACTCCACCTGCCCTGTGCTCTGGGGGCAGCTTGGCCCCAACGCCCAGCACGCGTTTTATCAGCTATTACATCAGGGCACTCAACCGGTGGTGTGTGATTTTATCGCGCCGCTCAAGCGCTACGATGAGGTGGAAGACCCGGATACCCGCCGCCACCTTAAAACCCAGCACCGTCTGGCACTGGCCAACTGTTTTGCGCAGTCCCGCGTATTAATGCTTGGTGATGACGCTTTGGAAGACGACGGCCCACGGCCAGAGCACAAGCGTTATCGTGGTAACCAGCCCTCGACGACGGTGCTGCTTGACCAGCTCACCCCAGCGACCCTGGGTTCGCTTATCGCCCTTTACGAGCACAAAGTCTTTGTTCAGGCGGTGATTTGGGATATCAACCCGTTCGATCAGTGGGGCGTTGAGCTAGGCAAACAGATTGCCACTGATACCCAAAAGATTATCGACCATGAGGGAGATCTATCGCGGATGGATGTCTCTAGCCGTGGGTTGATTGAGGCGTTTTGGGCGGTGGAAAAGGAGTAAGCGAGTAAGTAAAGGCGCCCCTCTAAGTCTCATTGATGGGGTAGCCCTTTACCACCTTGCTCTTGATAAACATGGCTAGATATACAGCTTTTTGCTTTTCCGCTATCCTGTGCTTCTTTGCAAGCCGCCAATCACTCGTTTCAGCAATCAATATGGCTGCCAGTACGATTTTTCAGGGAACCGACGTTACATGACCCAGTTTGATGCCTCTCAGTACGGCGCGAGTTCCATCGAAGTCCTGTCGGGCCTCGAGCCGGTACGTAAGCGTCCCGGTATGTATACCGACACCACACGCCCCAACCACCTTGCTCAAGAAGTGATTGATAACAGCGTCGATGAAGCGCTAGCGGGCCACGCCACCATGATTAACGTCGTGCTGCATAGCGACGGCGGGATTGAGGTGCAGGATAATGGCCGTGGTATGCCCATCGACCTACACCCTGAACACGGTGTTTCGGGCGTTGAACTGATATTTACCAAATTGCACTCGGGTGGCAAATTCTCCTCCACTAGCTACCGCTTCTCCGGCGGCCTACACGGGGTAGGTGTCTCGGTGGTTAATGCGCTATCGCGCCGGTTGGATGTCGAAGTTACCCGGGATGGGGCACGCCATGCCATGGCCTTCGAGTTCGGTGAGAAAGTCGAAGAGTTGCATGAAATTGGTAAAGCCCCCAAGCGGGCAAGTGGCACTTTGGTGCGTTTCTGGCCGGATGAGAGCTACTTCGATAGCCCCAAGTTAGCGCTAACCCGGTTGAAACACCTGCTGCGTGCCAAAGCGGTGCTGTGTCCCGGCTTGAAAGTCACGCTGGTAGAACCTGACGGCACTTCCACAGAGTGGGAGTTCGCCGATGGTTTGCGCGACTACTTAGTTGAAGCCACCGATGGTTATGAAGTACTGCCCAAGGAGCCTTTTGTAGGCCACTTCAATGACGACGAGCACGGTGTCGATTGGGCGATTCAATGGCTACCAGAAGGCGGCGAAGCGCTGCTGGAGAGCTACGTTAACCTTATTCCCACCCCTCAGGGCGGTACCCATGTAAACGGCTTTCGTTCCGGGCTGCTGGACGCGCTGCGGGAATTCTGCGAATACCGCAACTTGTTGCCCCGCGGCATCAAACTCACCGCTGATGACCTTTGGGAGCGCACCTCCTTTGTGCTCTCAGTGAAGATGCTCGACCCGCAGTTTGCCGGGCAAACCAAAGAGCGGCTGTCATCGCGCACGATTGCCGGTTTTGTTTCCGGCGTGGTTAAAGATGCTTTCTCGCTATGGCTGAACCACCATGTGGATCAAGCCGAAGCGATTGCCGAGCTGGTCATCAGCGCGGCGCAAAATCGCCAGAAAAAAGCCAAAAAAGTCGCCCGTAAAAAGGTCACGTCCGGCCCGGCCTTGCCCGGTAAGCTAGCGGACTGCTCCGGCCAAGACCCTGCCCAGAGTGAGCTGTTTTTGGTCGAAGGGGACTCCGCTGGCGGCAGTGCCAAGCAGGCGCGTAACCGCGAGACCCAGGCGATACTGCCCCTGCGCGGTAAGATCCTGAATACCTGGGAAGTGGAAACCCACGATATCTACGGTTCCCAGGAGGTGCACGATATCGCCGTCGCCATTGGCGCTGACCCCGGCAGCGCTGATCTGGAAAAGCTGCGCTATCACAAGATCTGTATTCTCGCCGATGCCGACTCTGATGGCTTGCACATTGCCACGCTGCTCTGCGCGCTGTTTGTGCGCCACTTCCCGAGCCTGGTCGATGCCGGCCACGTCTATGTGGCGATGCCGCCCCTCTACCGGATTGATCTGGGCAAAGAAGTGCACTACGCCCTGGATGAGAGCGAAAAAGCCGCCATTCTCAAGCAACTGGCCAGTAAGCGCGGCACGCCTAATGTGCAGCGTTTCAAGGGCCTGGGTGAGATGAGCCCGCTGCAACTGCGTGAAACCACCATGTCGACGGAGACTCGGCGACTGGTACAACTGACGTTGACCGTCGGCGACGGCACCATGGAAATGATGGATATGCTGCTGGCCAAGAAGCGTGCCGGTGATCGCAAAAAATGGCTGGAAGATTACGGCAATCTTGCCGATATCGAAGTGTAGGTAAAAGCAGACAAGCGTTAACAAGCCGTTGTTACAGTAACGCGTACTTTAGCCGATAGTTGAATGTAGAGCTTACATACTAAAAAGACGTAATAAACGTACATTCATATATAAGGGGAAGGCTTTTGTTTAACACGATATCTCGACAGTTAACGCTGTCTGCAGTCGTACTTATGCTTCTGATGGCGGCCAGTATTTACGGCGTAATGGCGTGGCGAGGTCAGCCGCTGGTTATCGATGCGAGCCAGTCATTGATAGAGCGTACGGGGGGCTCGATTGTCAATGCGCTCAATGGTCAATTAGCCCGGGTCGAAGGCAATACATCGAGCTTGGCGGCTTTGGCCGAATCGCTGCCGCGTGAAGAAGCCATTTACCTTGAGGCCTTGCCAAATGTCGTTGATGACAACGGCAATGCCACGGTGGCGGGCGGCGGTATTTGGCCTGAACCCGGCGCATTTTCCTCGGGTGTCGAGCGCTTTAGCTTTTTTTGGGCACGCAATGCCCAGGGCGAGCTGGAGTTTTTGGATGACTATAACGCAAGCGATATTGCCGCCTATCATGATGAGGCATGGTACAGCAGTGCCCGTGATGCGACCCCCGGGCAGTGTGTTTGGTCTGCTGCTTATCGCGATCCGGCGACCGGCGTCGCGATGGTGACCTGTAGTGTGCCTTATTACCTCGATAATGACTTTGCCGGTGTGGCCACCATTGATATGCAGTTAAACGGTGTTGCTGAGTTTCTCGCCGAAAATGGTGGTGGAACGGGCGGCTATGCCTTTGTACTGGATAAAGATCACAACGTGATTGACCTACCGGGCGTTGAGCAGGCGTCGGATGAAATGCGCGGCCTGGGCGATTTAGTGGGGGATATGCCTTGGCTTCAGCCCGTTGTAGAGGCTGTTGAGGCTGGCCGTGATGAGGCCAATGTAGAAAGTGCGGGCGTATTGGACGAGCCTGCGGCAGTGCGTTTGTTTGATATGCCAGACACTGGCTGGACACTCGGCTTGGTAACGCCTAGCGAACAGGTAACAGCCTTGGCGCGCACCTTAACGCGTGATTTATTGATGTTTATTTTACCGCTGTTGGCGCTGCTGCTCGCGCTAGGCTGGTGGGGTGGGCGTATCTTGTTACGTCAGATTCGCAGCACTACTGGGCAGATTGATCAACTGGGCCAGGGCGGTTCCAGTCGTGAACTGACCATTTATCGCGATGATGAAATCGGCGAGCTACGCGGTGCTGTGAATCGCTACGCGGAGAAGTTGCAGCGCCTGTTTGGTGATGTGCGTGGCGTAGCGGATGCCATTGCCAGTGAATCGACGGAAATTGCCGCGGGCAATACCGAGCTTTCTAGCCGCACTGAGCAGCAAGCGGCTTCTCTGCAAGAGACTTCTTCTACGATGGAAGAGATGGCCGCTACGGTGAAGCGCAATGCTGATAACGCTCAAGAGGCGGATCAGCGAGCGAAAGAGTCAGCGGAAAAAGTGAAACAGGGTGGAGAGCAGGTATCACGGCTGGCGCAATCCATGGAGGCTATCAACGCAAGCTCTACTGAGGTCTCTTCGATAGTCAATGTGATTGAAAACATTGCCTTCCAAACCAATATTTTAGCGTTAAATGCCTCTGTAGAGGCGGCGCGAGCCGGTGAACATGGGCGTGGCTTTGCCGTAGTGGCCAGCGAAGTACGTGAGCTGGCGTCGCGTAGCGCTGCTTCTGCCAGAAACATTAATGGGCTGATTAAAACCACCTCAGAGCAGATTGCCACCGGTAGTGGCTATGCTCAAGCAGCTGAATCCGCCATGAAAGATATCGTGGTGGCGATTGAAGAGGTTACTGCACGTATTAGCGAAATCAGCCAAGCGTCTGGCGAGCAGACCAACGGTATTGATGAGATCAACCGGGCGGTCACGCAAATGGATACGGTGACGCAGCAAAATGCCGGGTTGGTTAGCGAAGCGGCGAGTGCTGCCAATGAGCTGTCATTACAGGCTCAGCGCTTAAAAGGGCTGTTAGACGAGTTTCACGGTAGTTCTCAAGAAGCGTCATCTACGGCAGCGCTATCTAATGCATCAAACGAAAGGTATCAATTAACATAGCGGGCCATGTTAAGTGGCCGCGTGTCCGCTTATCAGCCGCCCCAACAGGGGCGGTTTTGTTGTCAAGGTAGGATATGATCGACATGGATATTCAAGTAGCGGAAGGAGACGTCGAGCGTCTCTCCCTGCGCGACTACACCGAAAAAGCGTACCTCGACTACTCGATGTACGTCATTCTCGACCGCGCCTTGCCCAATATTGGCGACGGCATGAAACCCGTGCAGCGGCGGATAATTTACGCCATGCGTGAGCTGGCGCTGCACGCCAACGCCAAGTACAAAAAGTCGGCGCGTACCGTCGGTGACGTGCTGGGTAAATTCCACCCCCATGGCGACAGCGCCTGCTACGAAGCCATGGTGCTGATGGCGCAGCCGTTTAGCTATCGCTACCCGCTGGTAGACGGCCAAGGCAACTGGGGTAGCCCCGATGACCCCAAATCCTTCGCCGCCATGCGCTACACCGAAGCCAAGCTTTCCAAGTTCGCCGAAGTGCTGCTGGGTGAACTGGGTCAAGGCACCGTCGATTGGGCTCCCAACTTTGATGGCACCATGCAGGAGCCGCTGGTACTGCCGGCCAAGTTACCCCATGTGCTGCTCAATGGCGGCACAGGGATTGCGGTTGGCATGGCCACCGATATTCCTCCCCATAATGTCTCGGAAGTGGTCGAAGCCACCTGTCATCTGTTGCGCAACCCCAAGGCGACCACCGCTGATTTAATGGAATTCGTGCCCGCACCGGATTTCCCCACCGATGCGGAAATTATTACTCCGCCTGCTGATCTGCGAAAGCTTTACGAATCCGGTCGTGGCTCGGTCAAGCTGCGCGCCCGCTACATCCGCGAAGAAGCCAATATTGTTATCACCGCCGTGCCCTATCAGGTCAGCGGTGCCAAAGTATTGGAGCAGATTGCTGCGCAAATGCAGGCCAAAAAGCTGCCCATGGTGGCTGACCTGCGCGATGAGTCGACCCACGAAGAGCCTACTCGCCTGGTCATCGAACCGCGCTCTAACCGCATTGACGTAGAGTCGTTGATGGCGCACCTGTTCGCCACGACTGACCTGGAAAAGAATGTACGGGTGAACATGAACGTGATCGGCCTGGATGGCCGCCCACGGGTGATGCCGCTGCCCGAAATGCTGGGTGAGTGGCTGCAGTTCCGGCGCAGCACGGTGCGCCGTCGTTTAGAGCACCGCTTAGGCAAAGTCGAAGACCGGCTGCATATCCTGGAAGGCTTGCTAATTGCCTACCTTGATCTGGACGAAGTGATCCGCATTATTCGCGAGGAAGACGACCCTAAAGCCTCGCTGATGGCGACGTTTAGTCTCTCCGAACGCCAAGCCGAAGCCATTTTAGAGCTGCGCCTGCGTCACCTTGCCAAGCTCGAAGAGATGAAAATTCGTGGCGAGCAGGATGAGCTGGAAAAAGAGCGCAAATATCTAGAGGGGCTGCTGGGCAGCGAAGCCAAGCTCACTACGCTGATTGAAAAAGAGATCCGCGCAGCAGGTAAAGAGCATGGCGATGAGCGTCGCTCACCGCTGGTCGAGCGCGAAGAGTCCAAGGCGCTTTCAGAAGTAGAGCTGCTGGGCGCTGACCCGATTACCGTGGTGCTCTCCGATAAAGGCTGGATTCGGGCGGCCAAGGGGCACGATATCGACCCCGAGGGGCTCTCCTATAAAGCCGGGGATAGCTTCCAACTGGCGGCGAAAGGTAAAACCAATCAGCCGCTGGTGCTGCTGGATGACACCGGTCGTGCCTATACGCTGTCTGCTCACAATCTTCCCAGTGCGCGGGGGCAGGGGGAGCCGGTCACCGGTCGCGCGAACGTTGCCGCTGGGGCGAAAATGGCGGGACTGATGTTCGCACCGCCGGAGCGGCGCTTCGTGCTCGCCACTGACGGCGGTTATGGCTTTGTGGCACGGCTCGATACACTTACCGGTAAAAACAAAGCCGGTAAAGCGGTGCTTAGCCTGCCCAAAGGCTGCAATGTGATGGCGCCGGTTGAAGTGCCAGAGGGCGACGAGCTGTGGGTTGCCTCGGTTTCAAACGAAGGCCGGCTACTGCTGTTTCCCTTGGATCAACTACCGGAAATGTCCAAGGGCAAAGGCAATAAGATGCTCGATATCCCTGGCCCACGCGCTGCCCGCCGGGAGGAGTTTGTTACCGGCATTGTGGTTCTCGCTGCCAGTGATGCGCTGATGATTCATGCTGGTAAGCGCAAGCTAACCCTAAAAGCCGACGATTTAGCTTATTATCGTGGCGAGCGTGGCCGCCGCGGTAGCAAGTTGCCCCGTGGCTTCCAGAAAGTCGACCGTTTAGAGGCAGGAGAGTAAATAATGGCAGGAGCTAAGTGATGGCAGGCGGTGACTTGATCCTAACCGTTTTAGCGGCACGTTTAAACGCAGATATTCAATCCCAGGTAGATGCACTGATCGTGCAGTTTGGCCTACAAGAAAAGAGCACCCAGCGCCTTGCCGACGCCTCGTTACAGCAGAATAAGTGCATCGACTGTATTGAGTACCGTCTGGTAGGTGAGGTGGATATTGAAGCTGTCCGCAATGCGGCATTGGTACTGAGCGAAACCCTGAGTGTCGATATTGTTGTCCAAGCGAATACTCGCGATCACGTTCAGCCCCGTTTGGTGTGTTTCGATATGGACTCCACGCTGATCAAAGCTGAAGTGATTGACGAACTGGCCCGCCGCCATGGTGTGGGTGATGAAGTCGCAGAAGTCACCGAGCGTGCCATGCGCGGCGAGTTGGATTTCAAAGCGAGCTTTCGTGAGCGGATGAGTAAACTTGAAGGTTTGGATGAGTCCGTGCTGGCGGAGATCGCTGAGGAATTGCCGCTAATGGAAGGCGTAGAGCGCTTAATGGTTAACCTGAAGCACTTAGGTTTTCGCACCGCCATCCTCTCCGGCGGCTTCACCTACTTTGCTCGCCACTTACAGGAGAAGCTGGGCTTTGACGAGATCCATGCCAATGAACTGATCATCGAAAATGGCAAGGTAACCGGCGAAGTAAGTGAACCGATCGTCGATGCCGAGCGCAAAGCCGAACTATTAGAGTCCATTGCTCAGCGTGAAGGTTTTACCCTGGGTCAAACGATTGCGGTAGGGGATGGCGCCAATGATCTGAAAATGCTTGCCAAAGCGGGCATGGGGATTGCGTTTCGGGCCAAGCCCCTGGTGCGTGCCCAGGCGCGCCAGGCGATTTCAACCTCGGGCCTTGATGGCGTGCTCTATCTACTGGGCTATCACCAGCAGGATTTAACCCCGTAAATTCTGCTTTGGCACAGTCGCGCAAAATGTCATTGCGAGGAGCTTGCGACGCGGCAATCTCAACCTGCGCAGGCGCAGTTCAACCCAAGATTGCCGCGCTTCGCTCGCAATGACAGATTCAGGATTGCCGCGCTTCGCTCGCAATGACAAAAGCGAGGTTGCTTAGCTTTCAGCCATGGCCTTTATCCGGGTGGGGTACCGGTTTATCGCCGACTTCTTCCGGGCGCAGCTCTACTGGCTTACCCTGGGTTTTATCAGCGTGCTTTAAACGCAGGTGCAAGCCGGACTTGGCCAGCAAGTGGGCGCTAACGGGGGCGGTAATGAACAGGAAGAGCGTAATCAACATTTCCTGAATATCGGGTTTGCCATCCACGCTCCAGAAATACATCATCGAAGCGATCAGCATACAGCCGATACCCAGAGTGGTGGCCTTAGTCGGGCCATGCAGGCGCATATAAAAGTCACGCAAGTGGGCCATCCCTAGCGAACCAATAAACACAAAGATGCCGCCAGCAACCAGCAGCAGCGAAATAACCGCCTCTATTACTCCTGACATAACGCCCCCTGGCATGAGCCTTTCTGGCATAGCGGCTGCCTCTTTATGGAGGCGACGATCACGGTACTCATTCGATAATATCTCCGCGCAGAATATATTTGCACACCGCAACGGTACTGATGAAACCTAGCATCGCGATCAGCAGCGCCGACTCGAAATAGGTTTTGCTGTTCAGCCATAGTCCCAGCAGCACGATCAGTGCAATCGAGTTGACGTACATAGTGTCCAGGGCGAGTACCCGGTCGGGCAGGCTGGGGCCGATGGTAAGCCGGTAGAGATTCATCAACAGTGCCATCACCACCAGGGATAAGGTGATATAAAGCGCAATGCTCAGCATTCGTAAATCTCCTTGAGCGGACGTTCGTAGCGCTCACGAATCTGGTTAATCAGCGCCTCCTCATTGTCTACATCTAAGGCGTGAATCAGCAGTGACTTGCCATCCAGGCGCAGATTGGCGGAGACAGTACCGGGAGTCAGGCTAATGGTGCTAGCCAGCAGCGTGATAGTAAATCGATCCTCTAGCATTAATGGATATTCAATAAAATGAGGTTTCATCCTTCGCCAGGGGTTGGCAATCAAATACGCGACTTCGAAATTGGCCACTACGATATCGCCTAGTACTCGAAGTACAAAGCGCAGTAAGGCGAGAGGCTTAGAGATCCGGGGGCGTGCATCCCAAAAGCGGTGGGTCAGCAGAGGGATCAAAATGGCTAACGAGCCACCGAGTACGAATTGACCAAAGGCGTAGCTGCGTACCAGCAGCAGCCAAACGACGAGCAGTAGTATCGATAAAACAGGCGTGGGTAGCCAGGAGCGCGGAGCAATCATTGGGCATCTCCAGCATCAGGTAGTAGCGTGCGAATCAGCACCTGGGGGTTGGCTAATTGCTCAGCCGTGGCTTGAGTGTAGCTGCTCACTGGCCCGGCCATGGCGACTAATAGAGGGGCTGCACTCAGCAGCCAAATAGCCCCAAACCACTGGCAATGGGAAAGCGGCGTACCGCTGATCGTGCCCCGGTGGCTACGCCAAAACAGCGTAGAGCCGGCCCGGGAGAGGGCTATCAGCGAGGCTAAACTGGTTAGCAGCAGCAGCGGCCATAGCCATAGTCGCTGGGTGCCTTCGGCAGCATTGAGCATCAATGCTTTGCCGAAAGCGCCGGAGAACGGCGGGATGCCTGCGACGGCGATAGCGCCGACAAAAAACAACATGGCGAGTGCTGCGCCCTGCACCATAGGGCGGCCCTTGACTATGCGAGTACCCGCTTTGCCACGCTGGAGGCCAATCATTTCCGCTAGCAGGAACAGACCCCCGGTGATCAACGTAGTGTGGATCAAATAGTAGAGTAGTGCAGAGACCGCCTGTGGCGAGCGCATGCCGATACCCGCCAGCAGCGTGCCCACTGACACCAGCACTAAATAAGCAACCAGCAGTCGTAAGTCCCTTGCGGCCATTACCCCAACGCCTGCGGCAGCCAGGGTAGCGAGCGATAGCCACCACACCCAGGGCTGTTCCAGCGCCTCCAAACCGCCAGCGCTATCGCCAAAAATGAGCGAGTAGACGCGCAGAATGGCGTAAATGCCCACTTTGGTCATGATGGCAAACAGCGCCGCCACTGGCGCGGGGGCCGAGGCGTAAGCTTTGGGTAGCCAGAAGTAGAGCGGCAGAATGGCGGCTTTTAACCCAAACACGACCAGCAGCATCAGTGCCCCAGCGCTCACTAAGCCGTCACGCTCTTCGGGTAGTTCGGCTACCCGGATCGCCATATCGGCCATATTGAGCGTGCCTGTTGCGCCATACAGAATCCCCACTGCAATCAGAAACAGCGAAGATCCCGCTAGGTTGAGCACCACGTAGTGGACGCTGGCTTGAATGCGCGCTTTACCGCCGCCGTGAAGCAGCAGGGCGTAGGACGCCAGCAGCAGAACTTCAAAAAAGACAAACAGGTTAAACAAATCACCGGTTAAAAAAGCACCGTTAATGCCCAGCAGTTGCCACTGAAAAAGGCCGTGGAAGTTGCTGCCTTTTTCATCGTCACCAGCGCAGGCAAACACCACTGCGCCAACGGCCAATACGGCAGTCAGCAGTAGCATTAACGCCGAGAGGCGATCGAGTACCAATACGATGCCGAACGGGGCTTGCCAGTCACCCAGCGCGTAGTAGGTGATCTCCCCACTGGCGGCTTGGCGTAATAGGCCTATCGCAACCAGCAGCAGTAGCACCGTGGCCACAACACTCACCGTGCGCTTGTAACGCACTAATCCTTGGCGCTGATAGAGCAGCAATATGCCCGCGACTAGCGGCAGAACGACAGGGAAAACAATTAGATGCTGCATCATTCTCGGTCTTCCTTTTTACCGTCGACGTGGTCGTTCCCCACTTCACTCCGCGCCCGCATGGCCAGGATCACCACAAACGCCGTCATCGCAAAGCCAATCACTATGGCCGTGAGCACTAGTGCCTGGGGCAACGGGTCGGCGAAACCTGCACCCTCAGAGACAATGGCAGCGCCATCAGTGGTTAATCCCCCCATCGAAAACAGGAACAAATTCACTGCGTAAGAGAGCAGCGTAAGGCCCACCACGACCGGGAAAGTACGGCCGCGTAACGTTAGATAGAGGCCAGAAGCAGTCAATACACCGGTGGTCATCGCATAAAGCAGTTCCATTAACGAGGCTCCTTGGCAGAGGTGGCGGCGGCGCTGGCATCTGCATCCTGTTCGCTTGCTTCGGTCACCGGGCGGTGAGCGGTGGTGACCTTACCAAGGTTGGCAAGAATCATCAGCGTAGCGCCCACCACCGCTAAGTAGACACCCAGATCAAAGAGCAGCGCGGTGGCCAGTTCAAAGGTACCGATGAGTGGTAGGCTGAAATAGCCAAATGCGGATGTTAAGAACGGGTGACCAAATAGCCAGCTACCCAGCCCGGTTAGAGTGGCTATCGCCACCCCAATGACGGCTACCGGTTGGAAAGGGAAGTCCAAACGTTCTTGCGCCCACGCCACACCCCGGGCCATGTACAGCAGGATCAAGGCTACCGCAGTAATCAACCCCGCGATAAAGCCACCCCCTGGCTGGTTATGGCCGCGCAGGAAGATAAATGCAGATACCAACAGCGCTAGTGGCAGCAGCGTCATTGAAATTGACGTGAGTACCGCTGGGTAGCGGTCAGGTGACCATACCCGGCCTTCGCCGTCACTGTGCGGCATAAACAGGCGTAAGCGGTTCAGCAGCTTAAATATCGCCAGGCCAGCGATGGCGAGTACGGTGATTTCACCCAAGGTGTCGAATCCCCGGAAGTCGACCAGAATCACATTGACCACATTGTAGCCACCACCACCGGGCTTGCTGTTTTCCACAAAGAAACTGGAAATCGACAGCGTCTCGCGGGTCATGACCGCGTAGTTAAGGCTGGCAATCACCAAGCCTAGCGTGCCTGCCAGCAGCATATCGCGAACGTTGCGCAGTGGGCTGGATTCGCGCGGGGTCTTTTGGGGCAAGAAAAATAGCGCCAGCATCAACAGGATCATGGTCACCACTTCCACCGAAAGCTGTGTCAGCGCTAAATCGGGTGCTGAGAAACGAGCAAAGGTGAGCGCCACAAAGAGCCCGACGACCGATAGCATCAGCAGAGAGATCAGCCGGTAGCGGTGAGTGGCAGCGGTGGCCACGCCGCCAAACATCAGCATCCCCGCCCCGAGTATGAGGATACCATCCAGCTCTTGATTGCCAGCAGCACCCGTTAAGTCAGTGATCTGAACCAGGCCGATCCCACCCATGACTAATGCGCCTAGCCAGAGCCAGCCCACATAACGCTGTAGCGAATTGCCTTCAAGCTTGGCAATAAGCTGCTCGGCGCGATAGCCCATGGAGACAAGCATGCGCTCAAACACCCGCCGGGCATCGACCCCGGCAAACTGCTGGGTAAATCGACGCACCTCGCCATAGCGCCAATAGAGTGCAATACCCACCACAAAGGCGAGCAAACTCATGATGAGCGGTAGATTCACACCGTGCCAAATAGCCAGATGGAAATCCAGTGGGCTACCAATCACCGCTTGGCTGGCGAGCTCTAATAATCCCGTTGCCATAAAAGCCGGGAACAGGCCCACTACCACGCACAGGGCTACCAATATTTCTACCGGAAAACGCATAAGGTGCGGCGGCTCGTGGGGCGATTTCGGTGGTGCTTCACGTGCCGGTTTGAAGAAAACGGCGTGCACCAAACGCAGCGAGTAAGCCACAGAGAGGATACCGCCCAGTGTTGCCAGCGCGGGCAATAGCCAACTAAGGCCGCCTAACACGGGCGTCGCTAGCGCTTCGGTGAAGAACATCTCTTTGGATAAGAAACCATTAAATAGTGGTACGCCCGCCATTGAGGCAGCCGCTAGCGTGGTCAAGAGTGCCGTCACTGGCATGGCTTTTTTCAGCCCGCCCAACTGTTTCAGCTCCCGGGTGCCGGTCTCGTGATCGATAATGCCGGCACTCATAAACAGTGCGGCTTTAAAGGTGGCGTGATTCAGAATGTGAAACAGGGCAGCTAAAATCGCCATGGGGCTGCCGATACCCAGCAGCACGGTAATCAAGCCTAAATGGCTAACAGTGGAGAACGCCAGAATACCCTTTAGGTCGGTCTTCATCAGTGCAAACCAAGCGCCATATAGCATGGTGATGATACCGACCAGGGAGACCACCACGCTCCACAGCTCGCTACCCGCGATGGCGGGGTGCAGTCGTGCCATCAGGAAAATGCCCGCTTTAACCATGGTGGCCGAGTGCAGATAGGCTGATACTGGCGTGGGTGCCGCCATGGCGTGGGGCAACCAAAAATGGAACGGGAACTGCGCTGATTTGGTAAACGCCCCCAGTAGTACCAAACCCAGCATAAGCGGGTAGCGGGAATCCGCCAGAATCACTTCGCTGCTAGCCAGTACATCGCCCATATTGAAGCTGCCCGCCATATCGCCCAACAGCAGTAAGCCCGCCAATAGCGCAAGGCCGCCTGCGCCGGTAACAGTGAGCGCCATGCGTGCGCCTTTACGGGCATCCGATTGGTGTGACCAGTAACCGATCAGCAAAAACGAAGAGAGGCTGGTTAACTCCCAGAATAGCCATAGCAGAATCAGGTTGTCCGACATTGAAATACCTACCATTGACGCCATAAAAAGCATCAGGAAGGCGTAGAATCGGCCATAGGGTTCGTCTTTGGCTAAATAGTAGTGAGCATAAAGAATAATCAGCAGACCGATGCCGAGTATCAATAGGTTGAACAGCAGCGATAGCCCATCCAGGCGGAACGCCAGGTTCAGTGCCAGTTCCGGCATCCAGGTGACCGAAAAACGTAGCTGCTCGCCATCTAAAAGAGCTGGCACGTTGAGTAGCGTCATTACTAGGGCGGTAGCGGGCAGTACCGCCGTTGCAAGGGAACAGAAACCGCGCCCGCGCCGTGCGGTGAGTGCCGGCACCAGTACGCCTAGCAGAGGCAATAAGGCTATCCAAAGCAGTGTCATGGGGATCATCCAGCGGCTAAAGTAAAAAAAGTCAAAAGAGTACCAACAGGGCGTCTAAAGAGGCGTTCTGGTGGCGTAGGATACATCAAGTGAAACAACAGGATATCACTTGTGTAGCAGGTGTGTAATTTTAGTATAAAGTGTGCGGATTAACCGTTGAGAGATTTTTTGTTACATGAGTGAGTCCTTTACTACCTGGCAGGCCCGATTTGAAAAGCTACGCTCTAATAAGCTTTTTGAAGCGATGGTGATCGCCATTATCGTCATTTCTGCCCTGGTGATCGGGGCAAAAACCTACGACGAAACCACTCAGGTTGAGCAGTGGCTGCTTTATCTCGATATCGCGGTAACGATATTTTTCCTGATTGAGATTTTAATCAGAATGGCCGCGGAGCGCAGCCTGCTCGACTTCTTCAAAAAGGGCTGGAACGTTTTTGACTTCCTGATTGTGACTGCCAGTCTTATCCCCATGGATGACTCGGAAATGGTGCTACTGGCCAGGCTGCTGCGCATTTTCCGGGTACTGCGCCTGGTGTCGATGATTCCTGAACTTCAGATGCTACTTAGCGCCCTGGTGAAGTCGGTGCCACGGATGGGCTATGTGGTACTGCTGATGTTTATCATCTTCTATATATACGCTGCCATTGGGAGCTTTCTGTTTCACAATGTAGACGAGGGGCTGTGGGGCAATATTTCCCTGGCCATGCTAACTCTATTTCAGGTGGCGACCTTTGAGAGCTGGGCCACCGCTGTGCTGTATCCGGCCATGGAGGTCTACCCCTACGCTTGGATATATTTTCTCACCTTTATCTTTTTGAACGCCTTTATCTTTCTCAATATGATGATTGGTATTGTGCTGGACGTGATGCAGAAAGAGAGCGCGCAAATGGCGCTGGACAACGGCGAAGGCGAAGAAGCCGAGCTGCAGTCGCTGCGCAATGATGTTCGCGGGCTGAAAGCGCAGCTTGACCGTATGGAGTCAGCGCTCTCTCAAGCATACTCGACAGCCCCAACACACCAGAATGACGCGGGCGGTAAGCACAGCGATAAGCCCACAACTGACTGATTTTAGGAGAGCCGCCATGATGTTGACTGATCCTGCCAAAAAGTATCGCCCCTTTGTGGCCGTTGATCTGCCCGACCGCCAGTGGCCGAGCAAGCGTATTGAAACAGCGCCTGTCTGGTGTAGCGTTGACCTGCGCGACGGTAACCAGTCGCTGATCGACCCTATGGATCAGGAGCGCAAACAGCGCTTATTCGACATGCTGCTAAGTGTCGGTTTTAAACAGATAGAAGTGGGCTTTCCGTCAGCCTCCCAAACCGACTTCGATTTCGTTCGTTCGCTGATTGAGCAGGATAAAATTCCTGAGGATGTGACCATTCAAGTGCTAACCCAGGCACGTCCGCACTTAATTGAACGCACCTTTGAAGCGCTACAAGGCGCCAAAAACGCTATCGTCCACGTCTATAACGCTACCGATCCCATGTTTCGCCGGGTAGTGTTCAATGTCGATAAAGCTGAATGCGTGCAAATCGCCGTCGAAGCAACCCAGCAGATTCGCGCGCAGATGGACGCCGCACCAGAAACCAACTGGACGTTCCAGTACTCGCCGGAACTCTTCACTACCACCGAGATGGACTTTGCCGTTGAGATCGTCGAAGCGGTCATGGACGCTTATGGCACCCGCGCCGATAAGCCCATGATCGTGAACCTGCCTGCCACGGTAGAAGTCGCCACGCCCAACAACTACGCCGACCAGATCGAGTGGTTCTGTCGCCACGTCAAAAACCGCGACCACTTGATTGTCAGCGTTCACCCCCATAACGATCGCGGTACCGGCGTTGCGGCGGCAGAGCTGACGCTGATGGCCGGAGCTGATCGCGTTGAGGGTACGCTGTTTGGGAATGGCGAGCGCACCGGCAACGTTGATATCGTCACCCTGGCGATGAATATGTATACCCAGGGCGTTAACCCCCAGCTCGATTTTTCCAATATCACGCCCATCATGCGCGAAGTGGAGTACTGCAACCAACTGCCGGTGCATCCGCGCCACCCCTACGTGGGCGATTTGGTGTTTACCGCCTTCTCCGGCTCTCACCAGGATGCGATCAAAAAAGGCATGGCGGATCGTCGCGCCAACCCTGATGCCGTTTGGGATGTGCCTTATTTGCCTATCGATCCGCTGGACGTGGGCCGTAGCTACGAAGCGGTGATTCGGGTTAACAGCCAATCGGGTAAAGGCGGTGTTTCCTACCTGCTTGAGCAGGAACACGGTATTGAGCTACCGCGCCGGCTTTCCATCGAGTTTAGTCAGGTCGTTCAGGAAGTGGCAGAGCGCACCGGGCGTGAGATCACCTCGCAGATGATCTATCAGGCGTTCTCGGATGAGTATTTAGAGCAGCGAGTGCCCTTTGCATTAGTTAACCACCGTTTGTCGTCTGAACCCGACAGCCCCAAAGTCACGCTGGACGCCGTGATTGAGGAGAGCGGCACACGGCAAACGTTAAAGGGCGAGGGCAACGGCCCGTTAGCGGCCTTTGTTAAAGCACTGGCAGCCGCAGGGCACGATGTAGAGATTATTGACTACCACGAGCACTCCCGTGGCCAGGGCGCCGACGCTGAAGCGATCGCCTATGTGGAAGTGCGTATCGACGGCAAAGCGGTATTCGGTGTAGGTAACGATGAAAGCATTACCAGCGCGTCGATGAAGGGGGTATTGAGTGCGATCAATCGCCACTATTCGACCCAGCCTGCGGCGGCCAACGTAACGGCAGAGACGTTGGGGTAATACTGCAGTTACCAGTTGAGCGAGGTGAATTGCAATGCGGCCCTGGCAGATAATGGTAGTAACCGCGATAGTGATCGCCGGGCTAGCATCAACATTGGCCTCTCATGAGCCGTTTGAGTCCAAACTGGTAAGATTGGAAGCTCAGCGGGCATTGCCCTCGCTAGAGGCGGCGCTTCAGCAGGAAACAGCGGAGCTCAATGCGCTGTTTCTCAGTTATGCTGACGATCAGGCGCTGTGGATGAGCGCCTCTTTGGCGATTTTGCGCCACGGTGATATGGCCCGCGATGTATTAGTGGAGTACGGCTTACTGCCCAATTTTCAGCGAGTACTGGTGCGCTATGGGGCTGACGCCGTACTTCCCATTAGCTACTTTCGCAACCACGATGTGGCCACGCTAAAGGCGCAGTACTGGGTCGGTGAGCGTTATCAGCAATTCAGCCGCTGGTGGAGCGATGAGGAGGGAGATGCGGATTCAGCGTTTACTCCTTATCGACGTGGGCAGATGGGCATTGTGCTGCTGGATGCCAATGGTCACGCGCTGCTCAACCAGTTTGTGGTCAGCGAACAAGGCGACGTGGAGTGGCTACAGGGTGAGCGTCTGGTTGCGGGCCTAGGCGATTTCTTCACCAGCGGGCTACGCGATTTGGAAAGCCAGTGGCGGCGGGGTGACGACATTGGCGCCGCCGATCTAGGCTGGGCCGGTGTCGATCTACTCGTGATGGCCAGCACCGTGAAGGTGCTGCGGGCAGGCAAGGCCGCTCGTGCTGCCCGGGTGGGCAGTGTGGAAGCCCAGGGGACTCGTGCTGGTTTGCGCCAAGGCGCGTTAATGAGTGGTGGCGGGCGTTTTGCGGCGTTGCCACGTATGGCCAAAGTAGCCGCTGTGGCGGGCACTGCCTATGTAGTGGTTCGCCATCCAAGCCTTGTGAGCGCACTTGGCGCCAACCTCTCTTCCTGGCTAGGCTGGCCGGTTTGGCTCGGTCAGTTTCTTATCTGGCTCATCGTGCTACTGCCAGTACTCTTCATTGCGCGCTTTATTTACCGCTGGCTACTTACGCCGATACTGTGGCTGCTGGTGCCGCTGATGCGGGTATGCTTTAGGGCGGCAAACAATCAGTTAGCCAGGCGTACCAAGCCTCAGACCCGTGATCTTGGCTGAAGCAGTGAGAGAAAGTAGTTGTTAACGTAAACGGGGCAGCCTCTGAGGCCGCCCCGTTTTACGCTAAGGGTTACTCTGGCAGCGCGTAGACCGCGATCTGATCACCCACCTGGTCTTTCAGAATGGTATTGCCACCGGAAACAAAGGCGACATATTGGCGGCCATTGTACTCGTAGACCGCGGGGTTCGAGACGGAGGGGGCTTCGGTCTGGTCTGACCAGAGCTCCTCGCCGGTCTCAAGGGAGTAGGCACGCACCTTGGCATCCATGGAAGCGCCAATAAAGATAATATTGCCTGCGGTTACGGCCGGGCCACCGATGGTGGGCGAGCCCCAGCTCTCAGGCATAAAAAAGCCATACTGTTGCGATGCACCCACCGGACGACGCCATTTGATATCACCGCTGGTCATATCCAGGGCGACAAGCTCGCCAAAGGGGGGCTCCCAGCAGGGCATGCCTAGCCGGTTAAGCGCTACCTCAAGGCGCATCCCGTAGGGGGCGCCTTCTTGAGGGGCGAAGCCGCTTTCGTTGCCGGAGCCGCTATCCGCTTTGTCATAATCTTCGCGATTATAGAGTTTTATGTACTGCACAATGTGCGAGGTATTGACGATCGCTGTCTGGCTTTCGGGGTCGAAGGCTACGCCGCCCCACTGAACGCCACCCGCGCTGATGGGAAAGCCAAGGGTGCCTTCGCCTTGGGTCGTCGGTGGGGTGTACATGCCTTCATAGTGAAGATCGTCCCACAATGCGGAACACTCTCCGAAGCTAACCGCGTCGGCCAGCGCCCAGACGTTGGGCTTTTCAGACTGATCTAACAGCGGTTCCGGTTTAGTCGGGAAAGGCTGGGTCGGCGCGTAAACTTCGCCCTCAACGCTGCCGTCGCCGCTGGGTACCGGGCGCTCCTCAATCGGCCAAACGTCTTCGCCTGTTTCGCGATTAACCACGAACAGAAAGCCCATTTTGGTTGCCTGGATGAGTGCCGGTATTTCTTCACCATCTACTGTGATGTCCATCAGCGTTGGTGCGGCATTGATATCGTAATCCCAGATATCGTGATGTACCCACTGCCGCGACCAAACCACTTCGCCGGTCTCGATATCCAGGGCAGTGGTGGATGTGCCCAGAGGCACTTCTTCGGTGCGATTGCCGCCCCAGTAGTTCGGCGAGGGTGAGGAAACCGGCAGATAGACTAAACCACGCTCCTCGTCGGCGGACATATGTGTCCAGACATTGGCGGTGCCGCTTTGATCGCGCATCTCATCGGAAAGTGCCTGGAACGTCCATTCACGTTCTCCAGTGCGGGCATTAATTGAGTAAACAGTGCCGGGTGGCGCCTGTTCGTAGGCCCAGTCCATCCCTGCCCAGCCGAGTACCAAGTGGTCTCCCACCACGGTAGGGGGTTGTAGTAGCGAAAGCGGCCAGCGGTCGTTGGTGTCGTTCCACTGGTTGACGTCGAGCACACCGTTATCGGCAAAGTCGGCGCACTGTTCGCCACTATCGGCATCAACCGCGAAAAGCTGTGCATCCATGGTGCCCATATAGATAATTTTCTGACAGGGCTCGCCTGCTACCGGATCGTCGGCTTCCCAGTAGGCCACACCACGGTTTTTCAAGGCGGGTTGAGTTAGCGCTTCCAGAGAGGATTGAGTATCGAAACTCCATTTCTCTTCGCCACTACCGGGGTCTAACGCGAGTATGCGATAGAAGGGGGTACCAATATAAAGGGTATCGTTAGCAAACACCGGGGTCGCTGACCAAACGGTGGCTGGCAATTCCCCCGAGCCATCCGCGACATCGCCGGTATGCACTTCCCATACCTTCTCCAGCTCGCCGACGTTATCAGTATTGATTTGATCAAGTGGGCTATATTTTTGGGCATTAAGCTGGCCATGGAAGCTGTTCCAGGTCGGCTCGCCAGGCACCAGCGGGATGGGAGCGCGACTGGGCGCTTCTTCCTGCTCGGGATTCTCCTGCTCACTGGGTTGACCCTGAGCCAGTAACGGCAAGGGCGTAAAACAGATCGCCAGGGCGGTGACTGCGCCTAAGCCTGGGGTTATCGATTTAAACGGGGTGGGTAATAATGTCGGCATGGGCGGCTCCTCAGGTGTGGGTGAGACGGGCGTGATGGGTTGCGCGAACCATATCAACAATCAAGCCGATCAGACCGACTACCATGGCTGCGCTGATCCACCACTGATGCAGCAGCATTCCGGCGAAAGATGTACCGGCAAGCCCCATCAGTATGAGTATCCGCAGTACGATGGAAGCACCACGCCCTCTAACTTTAAAGAGAAGTAACGCCATCACCGCAAGGGCGAGGCAGGCCACAATGGCGACCAGTGCCCCAAGCGTTCCAGTGACGCCGGTTAGTGGTGTGAAATAGGCATATAAAGCGATGGCCAGCCCGGCAAGCGAGGCTATTAAGAGGACGAAAGCGCCCGGTCTGGACGAGAGGGATGGTGACATAACGCTATGGCCTCCTGCTGAGTGAGATGCCCAACGTTGAGGCTAATTCAACGTCAGAAATCGTTAGCACTATAACTTTAGCAGAAAACGATATTTTTACGATCTGGGTGACATGTCTTGATTAACTGTAGCAACACCTAGCGCTGTTTTTTCAATGAAGGGGATGCATTGTAAAAGCGTTCGCCTCGGCTAAACTAAACCTATTAAACTAAGCTTACTAACAAAGCCGCATTTTTAGGAGATTTTATATGGAGGCTATCAATATTCACGAAGCTAAAACACGGTTGTCTCAGCTGGTGGCGAGGGCTGCCGAGGGGGAGGGGTTTATTATTGCCAAAGCAGGCAAACCGATGGCACGCGTGACGGCCATTGATAGCCCTGCTTCTGGCCAGCAAAAGCGTCTGGGGTTTCTGGCAGGCCAGTTTAAGATACCTAATGATTTTGATCGTATGGGACAGGAGGAAATAGCCGAGATGTTTGGAGGTTGATGTGAATCTACTTCTGGACACGCATGTTTTGCTCTGGGCGGCGGCAGCGCCGGAGAGGCTTTCTGCTGATGCGCGAGCTATGATTAATGACGAAGATAACAGGCTCTATTTTAGCGCTGCCAGCATATGGGAAGTGGTCATTAAGAACAGTCTGCAACGCCCTGATTTTCACGTTGACCCGCACTTGCTGCGTCGTGGGCTGCTGGATAACGGTTATTTAGAACTTTCTATCAATTCATTGCATACACTTAACGTTGCTCATTTACCAGTCATCCACAAAGACCCTTTTGATCGAATTTTGGTGGCCCAGGCAGAAGCTGAGGGATTTTTGCTGCTTACTGCGGATGAGCTGGTGGCTCAGTATGCTGGGCCTATTCGGAGGGTATAACTAACTTGTGGCTTAAGGCTTCAGCACTGAGCCATTCAAACGTCTCAGTGCCGCTGTTTCTTCAACATGCGTCACAACGGCGTTTTACTTCCCCTTCCAGGAATTTCTCGCACTAGGCGTGGCATTAAGAAACCGGGTAAATGATCGCGAAGATGAGCAACCAGCTCGCGTGCTTCGCTGTCCGGCACATCAAAATGCGCAGCGCCTTGCACAGGATCCAGTACATGCAGGTAATAGGGCAGAATACCTGCTTCGAATAGCCGTTCAGAAAGTGCGGTAAGGGCCGTGACACTATCGTTCACATTGCGCAGCAGTACACTCTGGTTGAGTAGTGTTGCACCCGCCTGCTTAAGGCGCGCGCAGGCGTCTACCACCGCCTGGTCGATTTCATTGGCGTGGTTAATATGCAACACCACCACCTTTTGCAGGCGTGTAGAGGAAAGCCAGCCAAGCAGAGCGTCATCGACCCGATCGGGAATCACCACCGGCAGGCGGGTATGAATGCGTAGCCGTTTTAGGTGCGGGATGCTTTCTAGCTGCTCCACCAGCCATGCCAACTGGCGATCGCTGGCGGCCAACGGATCGCCGCCAGACAGAATCGCCTCGTGAATAGTGGTGTCAGCACGCAGGTAATCCAGCGCTTCCAGCCACTGCGCTCTGGAGGGTGAGTTATCGCTGTAGGGGAAATGGCGGCGAAAGCAGTAGCGGCAGTTGATGGCACAGTTGGGGCTGGCGATAAGCAGCACTCGGCCAGCATACTTATGGATCAGCCCTTTGGCGGGCCGATGTTCGGCTTCTTCAAGCGGATCGACGACGTAGCCATGTGGCGTTAGTGCTTCCTCGCCAAGCGGCAGTACCTGACGCAGCAGCGGGTCGTTTATGTCGGCATAGGCTATTCTGTTGAGGTACGCTTCAGGCACACATACGTCAAACAGTGCATGTCCAGCCTTGGCGCCCGCCAACCAGTCGTGGCTTAGGCCCAGCCGTTCGCAAAGTGTTTGCGGATCACGAATGGCATGAGAAAGCTGCTGCTGCCAAGTGGAATGCGCCAGTGAGTCGCGATGGCTTTGCGTTTCAGACGCGGCAATAATGATGTTCTCCTGCAAAAAAGCCCTCCTTCGGGTTATCATGCGCGCACTTATTTAACGACGCCATTTGCAACGCTGCTGGCATATAGCTACTGGTATATAAACCTGCTGACAGCGGCAAAGTATGGCTTCGCGCACCACCTGTTGATACAAATAACTGAAATGGATGATTGAGAGACATTATGGCGAACTATTCTACCAACGAATTCAAGGCCGGTCTGAAAGTAATGCTCGACGGCGATCCTTGTGCGATCGTTGAGAACGAGCTGGTCAAGCCCGGTAAGGGGCAGGCGTTTAACCGCGTTAAACTGCGGAATTTGATGACTGGCCGCGTAGGTGAGAAGACTTTCAAATCCGGTGACTCGCTGGAAGGTGCCGATGTCATGGATTTAGAGATGGAGTATCTCTACACCGATGGTGATATGTGGCACTTCATGAAGACCGATGGCTCGTTTGAGCAGTATGCGGTAGAGAAAAAAGCGCTAGGCGATACCATCAAGTGGCTGAAAGAGCAGGTGCCCTATATCATTACGCTTTGGGATGATAAGGCCATTTCCGTGACGCCGCCTAACTTTATCGAGTTGGAAGTCGTGGAAACAGATCCCGGTTTGAAAGGCGATACGGCACAGGGTGGTTCTAAGCCTGCGACGTTGTCTTCTGGTGCTGTGGTGCGTGTACCGCTGTTTATCAACCAGGGTGAAGTGCTGAAAATTGATACGCGCAGTGGGGACTACGTCTCACGCGCTTGATCGCTTTCCAGGGCGCTTGTATGTCTTAATGGCCACGCTTTGTGCGTGGCCATTATTATTTAAGGTGATTTTTTCAAGGAGTCGTTATGGCCATTGATTGGCAACCCTCAGCGTCCTTTGAAACGCTGCGCGAACGGGCGCGGTTAATGGCCAAAGTGCGCGCTTTTTTTGCCCAGCGTGACGTGCTGGAAGTGGAAACGCCCGTGCTGGGGCAGGGGGGAAGCACGGATATCCATTTGGTGTCGCTGCACACTCTGGCGCGCACGGACAAAGGGCAGCGCCGTCTATGGCTACAAACCTCCCCTGAATTCCATATGAAGCGCTTGCTCGCAGCGGGCAGTGGGCCGATCTTTCAGCTTGCGCGAAGTTTTCGCGATGGCGAAATCGGCGCCCGCCATAATATTGAGTTCACTATGCTGGAGTGGTATCGGCCGCAATTTACGCTGGATCAACTGATTGATGAGACTGCGACGCTCATTATGTCACTGTTGCCCAGTTTCCCGGGCCCACCTGTGCATTACCGCTACCGGGAGTTGTTTCATACTTACGTAGAGGTTGATCCGTTCACGACGTCTCTGGATAGGCTGAGGGCGATAGCTGCCGAGCGGGCACAAATGTCTGCCCAATCCTTAGCTGATGAAGGCCGCGAGACCTGTCTTGACCTGTTAATGAGCGTGGTGATCGAGCCGCAGTTAGGCCAGCAGGAGCTAAGCGTGGTAGTTGATTATCCGGCTAGCCAAGCAGCCTTGGCTCGGCGCCATCAAGATGCAGATGGTGAGTGGGTGGCTTCCCGCTTTGAGGTCTATCTTAACGGTATTGAGTTGGCTAACGGCTACGATGAGCTGACCGATGCGGCTGAGCAGCGCACGCGCTTTGCTGAAGATAACGCTGAGCGCCGCCGTTTGGGCTTACCGGAAGTGGATGTGGATGAGCGGCTGCTGGCCGCACTTGAGCACGGAATGCCCGAAGGCGCCGGTGTGGCGCTGGGGATAGATCGCTTGATTCAGTTGGCACTCGGCAAGGCACGCCTGGAAGACGTGCTTACATTCTCAACGCCCAGCTGTTAGCGGCTAGTCGCTAACAGGCTGCAAGCCGTCAAGCCGAAATCCTCCGCAGTAGGAATACCAGCGGTACGCTGGCAATGTAGATCAGTCCCATCCAAGTAAAGATGTCGTTAAAGGCCAGCACTTGTGCCTGCTGAGAGACGCGTTGCGCCAGCATGGCGACGGCGGTGTGATAGGTATCGGGCACCGAGCCGGCGAGCATCGCTTGGTATTTGGCGATCTCCGCTACCACGACCTCGCGGCTAGTATCGATAGCAGGGATGAGCTGATTCCAGTGAAAGTCCTCGCGGATGTCGCGCACCGTATCGATCAGCGCCAGTCCCATGGCACCCCCCAGGTTGCGCATCACGTTAAAAAGCCCGCTGGCGTTGCCTACCTCGCTCGGCGGCAGGGTGCCCAGGGCAATACGCGAGGCTGGAATGATACACAAGATCAGCCCCATGCCGCGCACGATCTGCGGCACGCAGAACTGCCAAAAGCCCGACTCCACGGTAAGATTGGCGTTCATTATGGTGCCCACGCCGACCAGCAGCAGGCCCATAAACAGCATAATGCGCAGATCGAGGCGGTTGGACAGCTGACCGACAATAGGCGCGCAAAGAAACATCGTCAGCCCGGTGACGAACATCACCTGGCCAATTTGCAGGCTCGAATAGCCGCGCACATAGCCAAAAAACAGCGGCATGATGTAGACCAGCCCGTAGAGCGCGATGCCGATGATAAAGCCCATCCCGGCGCCGATGGCAAAGTTGCGGTTGGTAAAGGCGCGCAGATCGACGATTGGGTGGTCGCTGCGCAGGGTGCGGATGAAGAACCAGGCTCCCGCCACCAGACAGGTCAGGCTGAACAGCAAGATTCGCTGGCTGGCAAACCAGTCATCGCCGGGCCCTTCTTCAAGCACAAACTCTAGCGAGCCCAAAAACACCGCGATCAATACCAGGCCGATCAAGTCCAGGTGGCGCGCGACCGCGTGGTTGGGCTTATCGATATCGAGAAATGTCCAGGCGGCCCAGCAGACCAGAACGCCGGGGATCACGTTGGCCAGGAACAGCCAGTGCCAGCTGAGCGTCTCGGTGATGTAGCCGCCCACGGTGGGACCCACCGAGGGTGCCATGGTGACAACCATGCCGATCACCGCCTGCACGCTGCCCATTACCCGGCGGGGAAAGATCGAAAAGCTAACTGCCTGGGTAATGGGAATCATCGCCCCACCCATAAAGCCCTGAATGGCGCGCAGCACGATCAGTTGTTCGATCGAGGTGGCCAGCGCGCAGCCCAGGCTCGCCAGGGTGAAGCCGACGCACGACAGGGTGAAGGCTACTCGAGTGGAGAGAATGCGCATCAGCATGCCCGACAGCGGGATCATCACAATCTCGGCGATCAGGTAAGCGGTCTGCACCCAGGAGATTTGATCCTCGCTGGCTGAGAGCCCCGCCTGGATTTCGTTGAGCGAGCTGGCGACGATCTGAATATCCAGAATTGCCATGAACATGCCAAACACCGCAGCAATGAAGCCAATGCGCTGTGGCCAGGGTGGCATGTCGTTGACGCCCGTCACCGAGCCGGCGACCGTCTCGCTCATGACTTGGGCCGCTCCGCTGCCAACTGCTGGGCAGGGCGGGAGTCATTTTGTGGTTCAAGATGACGAGTATCGATCTCGGGCACGGCCGATAGCCCGGCGCGCAGTTGGCTCAGCGCCTCGGTGGGGCCGGTGACGCGGATCTTGACCGGCACCCGCTGGACGATTTTGTTGAAATTGCCGGTGGCATTGTCCTGGGGCAGCAGGCTGAACTCGGTGCCGGTGGCTGGCGATAGGCTGTCGACGATGCCTTCGTAGGTGATATCCGGGTAGGCATCCAAATGCACCGCGACTGGCTGGCCGACGCGAATCCGCTCGAGCTGGGTCTCCTTAAAGTTGGCCGCCACGTAGGCCGACTCGATGGGTACCAACTGCAAAAGCGTCAGCGACGGCTGCGCTAAGGTGCCGACCTCAACGCGTAAATTGCCAATCACGCCGTCCCGGGGGGCGACGATGCGGGTCTTATCCAACTGGTGGCGAGCATAGTCAAGATCGGCGCTAGCGGCGTCCAGATTGGCTTCAGCGCGGGTCACGTCGCTCTCGGCCACGGCTAGCTGCCGCCTGGCCGAGACAACCGCGGCTTGGCTTTCGGCAAGCTTTGCCTGGGCGACACTCAGTGCGGCCTGGTCATCTTCGCGCTGTTGACGGCAAGCGACGAGGAGCGCTCCAGATGCTGGCGCGCCTGGTCGAGATTAGCCTGGGCCGCCTGCTGCTGAGCCGTGGCCTGATCGATAGCCGCCTGTTGCAAATCTACCTGGCGGTGTGATTGGGCGATTGAGGCTGCGGCCACTGCCTGCTGGGCCTCGGCCTGGGTCACCTGGTCGCGGTAGCTCTCGGCGTCTAGACGTATCAGCAGATCGCCTTGCTTGACCGTTTGGTTATCATCTACCGCCACCTCGACGACCCGCGCTGATAGCTCGGCGCGTACCGCGACGCTGTCGGTGCGCACGTAGGCATTGTCGGTCTCTTCCATGAAGCGCCCGGTTTGCCACCAGCCCATGCCCCACCAAATTAGCGCCGCCAGGACGATAATCCCCGCCACCATAGCGAGTAACTTGCGGCTAGTTTTGCCGCTGGAGTGGGCATCTTGACCCGCGACGGTATGGCTGCTTTGGCGCTCATCCGGGGGCTCGCCCGGCTTAGTATTCGATGTCATGACCACTCCTTAAGGCAATAGCGCTCCTGCTAAGGGCTCCCTGTGAGGCAAAGACACCTCCCTTGGGAAAAAGACAAATAGTGTAATGAATGCTACATTACATTTCCAGGGCAAAAAATATTACTTCTGTGCGCCGCGTCTTTATAATTAATCCTTCTTTATATACCTCTATAGGAGTGTCAATGCCACGCTCAACCGCGCCAGATATGCTCGGTCGCAACATAACTGATGGCGTAACGTCGCGCGGCGTGGCGCGCCGTGAACGTTTGCTGGATGCTGCCCGGGATGTTTTTCTTGAACAGGGCTATGCCGGTGCCAGCGTTAACGAAGTGGTTGCCCGCGCCGGCGGATCTTTGGCGACGCTGTATAAGCAGTTCGGTAACAAGGAGGGATTATTCACAGCGGCGATGGAGCGTCATATCTCCACCGCTTGGGCAGTGCTGGAGGAGGGGCGACGGGATCACCAAGCCCTAGAGCAGGTGCTGTACGAGCTAGGCCGCCGAATGCTGACGTTGGTGTTCGAGCCGGGCGTGATCCGTTTAGTTCGCGGCTTAGCCTTTGAGGCCGAACGGGCTCCGGAGCTTGGTGAGCTGTTTCTCACTCGCGGCCCCGACCAGACCCGTCAGGCGCTAGCTGCTTACTTAAGCGAGCAGGTGGATAGCGGCCGTCTTGACCTCGACGATCCGCGTGAAGCGGCCGGTATGTTTATGGGCATGTTGCTTGGTGAATGGCACATTGACGCTCTGCTTGGTCGCCATGTGCGTCTTGACGAGACGCGGTGCAACGCTCGAGCTCGACGCTGTGTCGAGCTCTTCCTCTCAGGTGCGGCTAGTGCTTCGACCTAGGTCGTTCAGGGGGAAAGGTCATCAATAAGCTCCCAGCGTTTGCCCCATCTGCACCATGCTGCCCAGCGGATTGTTTGCGAAATTGGGCGGCTTGGCGAAACACATCACCACCGTTGAGCCGAGCTTGAAGCGGCCCATCTCAGCGCCTTTTTCAAGTGTGATAGGTTGGCTAAATTGTGTGCGCTGAGGGCAGCCCGCAAGCGGCGTCACCTGCCCTGACCAGACGGTTTCGATGGCAGCGACGATCATCGCACCAACCAGTACCATCGCCATGGGGCCGTGCTCGGTATCAAAGATACATACTAAGCGCTCGTTGCGGGCGAAGAGGCCCGGCACGTAGTTGGCGGTGGCCTGGTTGACCGAGAAGAGTCGCCCAGGTACGTAGATCATTTCTCGCAACGTGCCGGTTACCGGCATATGCACCCGGTGATAGTCCCGTGGGGAGAGGTAAACGGTGGCAAAGCTGCCGCCTAAAAACTCTTCTGCCAGTGCCGTATCGCCGCCGAGTAGGGTTTGCGCGGAGTAGGTGTGGCCTTTGGCCTGCACCAGTTGTCCGGCCTGTAGGCGTCCGTATTGGGAGAGCGTACCATCGGCGGGGCTGAGGATACCGTCGCCTAGCGGGCGGGCATCCGCTTTGAGCGCACGGGTGAAGAAGTCGTTGAACGTAGCGTAGGCGGTAGGGTCTGGCTCTAGCGCCTGGCTCATATCAACGTTGAAGCGTTTGATAAACGCTTTAATCAAGGTGTTTTTCACCCAGGGATTGTCACACTGGGCGAACTGGCCGGTTAGGCGCGAGATCGCGTGGTGAGGCAGCGGATATTGGAGTAGCGAAAAGGCTTTTTGGGAAAGAGTCACAGTGGTTACTTTTTGGCAGTGGCTTGTAGTGGGATATTGCCATTAAGAGCTACCCCGGTGACAGGTCTACGAGGGGGCGCTGTGAACCCTTCCTTGGACGCTACATTTGCCATCTGACCGCCATGGATGGCGGAAATGCCGGAATGGTATGGAACATTTTCCGGCCATGGCAAATGACCCCCTCTACAACCTGTCCCCGGCGCTCTTGATCGAGCACATATTTGTTTTAAACATTGGGGAAGAGTGTGTTATTACTTCTCAATCGGTGTGTCGTCGCGGTTGCCCCATTCACCCCAGGAACCCGCGTAGCCGCGCATATTAAAGCCCAGTGCCTTGCCGACCAGCCAGGTGAAGCTGCTGCGGTGGTGGCTTTGGCAGTGGGTGGCAATTTCCATGTCGGGCGTGAGGCCCAGGGCGCCTAGCTCGGTGATCAGCTCGGCGTAATCGCGTATACGTAGCGCGCGGTTGCGATCCATGGCATGGAGCCAATCCATATTGACCGCCCCCGGAATATGGCCCAGGTGCTTGTTGTTACCGCGTAAGCCATCGTACTCATCTTTGGAGCGCGCATCCCATACCGCAAACTGCCTATCATCGAGCTTTTCTTTGATTTCGTCGCAGGTAATCAGGGCTTGGGGGTTGAGAAACTCAGCGTGGTATTCGCTGGGGGTTGGGGCGGTCGGTTCTGTGCTCTCTTCCAGGCCCGCATCGCGCCAGGCGTGAATGCCGCCGTTCAAATAGGAGTAGCGAGTGTGGCCGATCAGGTCTAGCGTCCACAGTAACCGTGCCGCCCAACCGCCGCCTTCGTCGTCGTAAGCGACCACGTGAGTATCGCGGGTTAAGCCCAGGGCACTGAACAGCCTTGATAGCGCCTCGACGCTGGGAACGTCGCTGGGCACAGGCCCTTCACCGCGCATCAAGTAGCGAAAATCGAGGAAGATAGCCCCAGGCACATGGCCTTGGCGATAGCTATCGCCGTTGACCGGTACATCGATAATCAGCAGCTGTGGGTCACCCAAATGTTCCTGCAGCTGTTCAGGCTCAACGATTAGCGGCAGCAGGTTGGATTCCGACGATTGGCTTTCGGTGCTCATGAGTAACTCCTCTAAATCCTAGCTATCCAAGCTATCAAGTATGCGCCGGTAGCTGGTAAAGCGTGCTGGATGAATCTTGCCTGCCTCGACCGCTGCGAGTAAAGCACAGCCTGGCTCATTGCGGTGGCGGCAGTCGCGGAAGCGGCAGTGACCAATATAGTCGTGAAACTCAATAAAGCCGTCGGTGACTTCCTGCTCGTTGAGGTGCACCAGGCCAAACTCGCGAATACCCGGTGAGTCGATGAGATTGCCGTCGGCCACTTCAGCGCGACTCATGGTATAGAGGCGTGCCGTGGTGGTGGTGTGAGTACCTTTGCGCGAGTCTTCCGAGAGCGCGCCAATGCGCAGGGTTTCATCGGGTAGCAGCAGGTCGATTAGCGAAGATTTGCCCACGCCGCTTTGACCGACGAATACCGAGGTGCGGCCTTCAAGCTGGCTGCGCAGATCATCCAGCCCGGTTTCGGTAGCGGTGGTGGTGCGTACGACGGGATAGCCCAAATCGCGGTAGCGTTCTAATAATTTGCCTAACTCGCCGCCATCTTCTGGCAGCAGGTCGGTTTTATTGAGCACCAGCACTGGCGCTATACCGGTGGCCTCGGCGGCGACCAGATAGCGATCGATAAGGTTGGCGTGAGGTGCGGGTTCGACCGCAAATACGATCAATAGCTGATCAATATTGGCGGCCACCGGTTTGAGCAGGCCGCGAGCGTCGGGGCGCTTTAGCACGCTGTCGCGCTCTTCCCGTGCCACCACCACGCCGGAGCCTTCTTGCCCTGCGCGCCATATCACTCTGTCGCCGGTAACTAGGCCATCCAAGTTGGCGCGTAAGTGACAGCGCACCGGTTCATTATCGCTATTGCGCACCTCCAGGGTGCGTCCAAAGTGAGCAACGACACGGCCCGGCTGTTCGGCACCGTATTCACCGGCGGCGAGTTTTTCAGCGTCTTGCACATCGCGCTTTTCGGCGCGCTGGGCACGTTCCGCCTGGACTTTCTCGACTCGCCACTGCTGCTGGCGACTTAATTTACGTTTGCTCATGACCACCTGATGATCGCTACAATAGATGTCATTGTACCTATCAAAGGTGTGATTGTACTTATCAAAGATGCCATCAAGTAGCCAAGCTCTCCTTTGTAGCTGCTTGAAGGGTCTATTTTCAGTGTTATTTAAGAAACCTCTGATTAACTATTGCGCTCGACCATACGGCGTTAAAAATCGCCTCGTGCGCGAGTCCGATCAAAATGCTCATTTACAACCCGTAAATTCGCGCGCGAATCCGATCCTTTTTTCGTTGATTTTTGCCTTGTCTGGCCTTCACTCATTACGTTAATCAGAGGCTCCTTAAGTATTATTTTGTTTTTCACTATTCAGGTTGCATTCAAGTCTGCTACTCATTGCAGTGCTCTCATCAACACCTAAAAAGGCTAAGCATTACAAGGTATCGTAACCGTGCTCAAGGTGAGATTCGCGGAGGTTGTGCGCTCGCTCTGTCTGGTGAAATGTCTCAAGAGCACTCATCAATTAGTATAAGGCATTGTAGCTGCTCACTACGCATTTACTGTGGGCGTCAAATCAGATGACCTTATGTCGTATGCACCTGAAATCGGAGTGGCTCTCGTAAGGAAGTGTTTTATATAACATAAAATGTATTCTTATACATTTTATGTTCTGAGCCAGGCTGAATTATAGGGTTGTATAAGCATAGGTCTCACTAGTCTTTTTATGGG
The DNA here is from genome assembly GCF_005937175.1 of Halomonas sp. ATBC28. Taxonomy (NCBI): domain Bacteria; kingdom Pseudomonadati; phylum Pseudomonadota; class Gammaproteobacteria; order Oceanospirillales; family Halomonadaceae; genus Halomonas; species Halomonas sp. ATBC28. Next base: position 111,768 of record NZ_VCQL01000006.1, read on the forward strand.
TCTTTAAAAAATCTTCACCAAGGGCTATTTGACACAGCAATCTGAGGGCTGCTATTAATATTTTTTGATATATCACAGCATGCATCGCAAACATGGAGCAGCTTATGAAAACTATAAAAAGATCTATCGTAGCAGCGCTTGGCATTGCTTTACTCACGCCTTTAACCAACAGTTACGCGCAAGATGTAACAACGCTTAACTTTCAAACGCATCATAGTTCCTCATCGCTACAAGGGGAGGCTCTTATTAGATTTGCCGATTTGGCAAACGAAATGTCAGGCGGTAGTTTAGATATAAAAATGCATACTGACTCAGCAGTAGTGAAAGCGTCTGAGGCATTTGAGTCAGCCAGCATGGGAATTATTGATGGTGATGCAACAGGGGCAGGATATATAACGGGTAAAAATCCAGCCTTTCAATTTTATGGCGATATCATGGGAGGGTACAACACACCTCACGAGTTAATCGGTTGGTATAAAGATGGAGGTGGATTAGAGCTAGCTAACGAACTATACCACAAATTTGATATGCACTTGGTTGGAGTGTTTGTCGCGACTCCTGAAGCGCTCAGCTCGACTACTGAGTTGGCGGGGATAGAAGATATAGACGGTTGGAAGTTCCGCTCTCCTCCTGGTATGGAGTCTGAAATATTTGCAAGTTTGGGAGCTGGCCCAGTTGTAATGCCTTTTGGTGAAGTGTTTACGGCGATGTCCACAGGAACCGTTTCCGGCGCGGATGCATCCACCTTGGCAGTGAATAAAGGTTTAGGTCTCTACGATATAGCAGAGCACGCTACTTATCCGGGTTTTCATTCAATGCCCATTGAGCACGTGGCGATGAATCTTGAAAAGTGGAATAGCCTTAGTGAAGCAGAGCAACAAATACTTCGTTCTGCTCTGGATACCATTGCATTGGAGATAGTTCAAGACTCCACGATGCTCGATCGTCAAGCAGCAGTAGAACTTAGGAAAGAAGGCGTAACTCTGCACGATTGGAGCGAGGAAGACCGTCAGGCATTCAGGGAAGCAGCTCAAGCCGTGTGGGAAGATTGGTCGACACGTAGTCCTGAAGCAAAAGCCGCGTACGATTCACATATCGCCTATATGACGAAAATAGGCATCCTTGAATAGATGAAAATGCCAATAAACCGAGGTCATTAGGCCTCGGCTTACTCAAGGAGAGACTCTATGCCACCTGCTAAGCATAAGTCATCGATTGCAAAAACAATAACGGCACTTTTTTCTTTGCTGCTACTCGTGATTGTGGCCGTCACTTTTTACGAAGTGTTAGCCAGGTATATATTTAAATCTCCCACCCTGTGGGCCAATGAGCTGGCACTTTGGTTATCTGCGATTCTTTATGCGGCGGCAGGTGTCTATGCAATGCAGCTCGACCAACACCTCCGTATTACCGTCTTATATGACGCTTCGCCATCTTGGCTAAAGCGAGTATTCGACTGTATCCAGCTTATTTGCGTGCTTACTTACTGCTTGGCGGTATCCTGGTTCGGTTGGCCCAGTTCATGGAAAGCATTGTCAACGTGGGAGCGCTTTGGTACCGCTTGGAATCCTCCCATACCTGCGACAGTCAAGCCTGCCATAGTGTGCGCAGCACTGATAATAGCGATCTACGCGATTATCAATTTCGTCAACAATATGCGGGGGAACGACACTCGCTCACTGGCTGAGGAGAAGGGACGTGTCGATTGAGTTAATTACCCTAGTACTTGTTCTTGGCGTTCTATTTCTGATGGCCATAGGTGTGCCGCTGGCCTTTGCTGCGGGCTCTCTTGCGATCACAATAGCTTATTTTAATTATGGTACTCCCGTCATCGCCATTGCCCACAAAACGATATATGGGCTGGCTACTGAGTATGCGTTACTCTCTATTCCGTTGTTTATATTTATGGCAACGCTGTTAGAAAGATCGAGAATAGCTCACGACCTTTACAATAGTCTCAATAAACTATTTGGACACCGAAAAGGTGGGGTAATGACCGTTACGCTTGTTATATCCATCTTTATGGCTGCCATAAGCGGTATCATAGGTGGTGAGATTGTTCTGCTCGGTCTAGTGGCTCTACCTCAAATGTTGAGGCTTAACTATGATAAAAAACTGGCAATTGGCGTGATCTGTGCTGGCGGTTCCTTGGGGACAATGATCCCTCCGTCAATTGTGCTAATTGTTTATGGGCTCACCGCTGAAGTCTCAGTACATAAATTGTTTCTTGCTTCATTTTTTCCAGGCTTTGTATTAGCGCTTGCCTATTATGCTTATATCTATATTCGTTGTACGTTAAATCCAAATCTAGCCCCAATGCCTGATAAAGTAGAAGTCGAAGCCATTGGTTGGAAGGACATTATTCATGGCTTCCTTCCGTTTCTGTTGCTAATTTTTATCGTGTTTGGGTGCATCTATGGAGGAGTAACATCAATTACAGAAGCAGCTGGGGTAGCTGTGGGCGCCACCCTTATGGTGATATATGCACGCAAAGAGCTTTGCAAAGAGTTAGTGTGGCAAGCGCTTAAAAGGACGCTCCTGTCATGCGGTATCATTTTATGGGTAACTTTTGGCGCAGCTGTATTAATTGGAATATACAATCTCTCAGGGGGGCAGCAGTATGTTACTAGCTTTATTGCTGGGCTAGGTATTTCTCCTTTTGCAACAATCTTGGTTATGATGCTAGTGTTTTTTGTGCTTGGGCTGTTTATGGATTGGATTGGAATACTGCTTCTTACAATTCCTATTTTTGTACCCATTGTAACTCATTTAGGTTATGACCCAGTATGGTTTGGTGTGCTCTTTTCACTAACGATGCAAGTTGCATTTTTGTCACCTCCATTTGGGCCGGCTGCATTTTATTTGAAAAGTGTTGCCCCACCTGAGATCAGCCTTCAGACAATATACGCTTCGCTTTGGCCATTTATGCTTATACAAATAGCAATACTGGTATTTATGTTGGCTTTTCCTGGTATAGCACTTTGGTTGCCTGCCGCACTCAGCTAAAAAGGATTAAAAATGAAAATAACAGCGATAAAAACATATCGACTAAAAGAATTTTCCAATGTGCTTTGGGTGCACGTTGAAACGGATGCAGGTATCGTCGGTTTAGGTGAAACATTTTATGGTGCTGGGGCTGTAGAGGCCCATATACACGAAACACTTTCCGAGCGGTTGTTGGGCAAAGATCCTCTTCATATTGAGGCTTTGCACAAAGAGATGGTATCACTCCCCATGGCACAGTCTTCAACAGGCGCTGAATACCGCGCAGCCTCTGCTATCGACATAGCTCTCTGGGATATCTTTGGTAAAGTATGTAACCAGCCAGTCCACCAAATGTTAGGGGGGCTTTGTTGGGAGAAAATTCGTATATATAACACTTGCGCAGGTTATCGTTACGTTCGAACCAACAATATCAAGCCGGTTTCAAATTGGAATATAGGTGCCTCAGAGGGGCCTTATGAGGATCTGGACGGCTTTATGAACCGCCCAGCGCAGTTAGCTGAAAATCTCCTGGAGTCGGGTATTACGGCAATGAAAATCTGGCCATTTGACCCTATTGCTGCTGAAACGCGTGGCCAGTACATCACCTCACCGCAAATGAAAAAAGCCATAAAGCCCTTCGAAGAAATACGTAAGGCCGTTGGCGATGATATGGACATTATGGTTGAGTTCCATTCTCAGTGGAATTTACCTACTGCAAAAAATATTGCTAAGGAATTGGAGCAATTTAATCCCACTTGGTATGAAGACCCCATCCGAATGAACTCACCGCAAGCACTTGCTGAGTTTGCCGCTTCTACCTCTGTTTGGACGTGTGCCAGTGAAACGCTTGGTTCTCGTTGGCCCTATAAAGACATGCTGGATCGTGACGCAACCCATGTGGTTATGGTCGATCTCTGCTGGACTGGGGGGTTAACAGAAGGGCGCAAAATAGCCTCCCTTGCCGAAACCTGGCATCGCCCTTTTGCTCCTCATGACTGTATTGGCCCGGTTGGATTTGTGGCCGCCATTCATATGTCGTTTAGTCAGCCAAACACGCTCATTCAGGAGAGCGTAAGAGCTTTTTATCGAGGCTGGTACACCGAGTTGGTAACGGTTGTACCCAAAATCGAGAATGGCTTTGTATACCCCATGGAGGGGCCAGGGCTTGGCGTTGAGCTTCTGCCCACTTTCTTTAAACGCTCCGATTTGAGCGTGAGAAAAACGTCACTTTAAAGGAGATACCCATGGCAACGAATCTTTTTGATTTAACAGGCAAAACCGCTCTCATTACCGGCTCTTCACGGGGCTTGGGTCGCGCTTTTGCCGAGGGGCTTGCCAGTGCTGGAGCTTCGATCATCCTTAACGGAATGAACCGAGAGCGACTAGAAGTTGCTGAAAGAGAGATGACTCAGAGTGGCTATCATGTCGAAATCGCTGCTTTTGATGTCACCGATGAAAGCGAGGTTAAATCAGCCTTCGCTAAATTCGATAAAGCTGGTATCAATATTGACATTTTGATTAATAATGCCGGAGTGCAGTTTAGAAAGCCGATGGTTGAGCTTGAAACATCCGATTGGCACCGTGTAATAGATACTAATTTAACCTCAGCTTTTGTTGTCGGCAGAGAAGCGGCAAAAAGAATGATTGAGCGTGGTTACGGCAAGATAATTAATATAGGTTCCCTAACCAGTGAGCTAGCCCGGGCAACGGTTGCTCCCTACACGGTAGCCAAGGGCGGCGTTAAAATGCTGACTAAAGCCATGGCTGCTGAGTGGGGAGAGCATGGTATCCAGGCTAACGCCATTGGGCCTGGTTATATGTTGACTGATATGAATGAAGCCCTAACCTCAAACCCAGATTTTGATGCATGGGTAAAAAGCCGAACACCTGCCCGTCGTTGGGGAAAGCCTGAGGAACTCGCAGGAACAGCCATTTACCTTAGCTCCGCTGCTTCAGCCTATGTTAATGGACAAATAATTTATGCTGATGGCGGCATGATATCAGTGCTATAGGGGGCCTTTATGCAAACAATAGTTATACACTCCCCCGGTGACTTGCGCGTCGAAGAGCATCAAGAAGCGCATCCGCCTGGTTCAGGTGAAGCAAAAATAACGATTAGTAAAGGTGGTATTTGCGGCTCTGACCTTCATTACTTCCATAACGGCGGTTTTGGTGCGGTAAGGTTGCAAGAGCCTATGGTTCTAGGGCATGAAGTAGCTGGTGTTGTCGCGGAACTTGGCATAGGTGTTTCACATTTGAAAGTGGGCGATAAGGTGGCTGTGAATCCTTCTATGCCTTGTGGCACATGCCAGTACTGTCAAAATGGCCAACGAAACCAATGCGAAGACATGCGTTTTTTTGGAAGTGCCATGCGTTTTCCTCATCAACAGGGGTTGTTTCGCCAAAATGTCACGATTCCAGCCCAACAACTCTACCCGCTACAACCCGATACTGACCTGACATATGCTGCTTGCGCAGAGCCTTTAGCCGTTTGCCTCCATGCTGTACGCCAAGCAGGCTCTTTGGTCGGGAGTAACGTATTAGTCTCGGGATGCGGGCCGATTGGCTGCTTAACGGTACTTTCTGCTGCTCGTGCTGGGGCTCAATATATTACCGCGACAGATCTTTCTGATGCTCCTTTAGCGATTGCGGCTCAATTAGGTGCGCATCGTAGTGTTAATCTCAATAGCCAACCAGATGCGTTGACCTCCCTTGCTCACGGGAAGGGTAGCCAAGATGTTATCTTTGAATGCTCGGGTAGCCCCAAAGCACTTGCGTCGGCATTAGAGATTATTAAGCCCGGCGGTATTATTATTTTGGTCGGTTTAGGTGGTGAGATTCCATTTCCCTTAAATTTAGCGGTTGCTAAAGAGGTTAAGATGATGGGGAGCTTCCGCTTTGACGAGGAATTTTCCCAGGCAGCTGATCTTATTGATAGAAAGGTGGTTGATTTAAAACCTTTCGTATCTTCAGTTATACCTTTTGGAGAGGCAAAGTCTGCTTTCGATCTAGCTTCTCTGCGTGAAAAATCCATGAAAGTTCAGCTTGATTTTGACGGAAAATGAGTTTTTTACATGGTAATTTTTTGTGCTTTTTTGATAGAGGTTGATTGAATGTTAAATTTATGTTTGCTATGAAAGGTGCGATGAGTATTTTTATTTATTTACCAAGCATAATATTTTATTTGGCGAGCTTATGCATGGAAAAATAGGCAAGTTTTGTCCGATAACAATGGCTGAATAGATATGAGCAATAAAACTAGTAATGCGGGTCAGAACCTGCTTGATCTCGCCTATGATAAGCTTGAAGAACTCATTGTCACCTGCGAGCTAAAGCCAGGCAGCCATCTTAGGATTCAAGACTTACAAACGATGACAGGCTTTAATCGAATGCCGGTGTATCAGGCGACAACTCGTTTGGCTGCTGATACGTTAATGATTATTCATCCGCGACAAGGTGTCCAGATTTCACCAATAGACTTGTCTCGTGCTTCATTACTGCTTGACTTACGTCGAGACCTTGAAAGGTTTGTTATATCGCTGGCTAGCCAAAGGGCAAGCGACGCGCAAAGAAGTCAGTTTCGCCACATAGCTAACTTGTTAAAAACAAGTGAGTCTTTAATTATCTCTGAATTCAATGCTTATGATAGCAAAATAGACCAAATGGTGCTTTCCGCGTGCGGTGAGCCTTTTCTACAGTATACGCTTAGACCTCTGCATACTATTTTTCGAAGAATTGGTTGGGTTTATCATTCCTATACTGCCGGTGGGGAAAGTCTTGATAGTACCGTGGAAGGTCATATCGCTGTCCTGGATGCCATACTTTCCGGTAAGCCAGAACAAGCCGCACTGGCATCTGATAAGCTTATTGACTTTGTGAAAGATATGTTGCCGGTTTTAAGCGATGAATTACCTCCTAGTGTCTTTGATGTAAGAATGGAATTTAAACAACCTTAATTTAATAACAATACTGGAGCTTCCATGGACATAGTCTTTCATGGCAAAAATGCACAAACATTTTTTAGCAATTTTGAATCCCTTCTTGAGGACGATCACACCATAAAACTGTTGCCAGATACGCTCGAATCCGAAGAAGATATTGCTTGCTATGCCGGTGCCGATGTCATTGTTGGTGTCAAACATGATTCATCGCTACCTACTTTAACAAAAACAAAGTTGTTTCATGTCCCAGGCGCTGGTTATGACGGTTTAGACCTCTCTCTGCTTCCAAGCACAACAACGGTCTGTAATTGTTTTGGCCATGAGCAAGCCATCGTTGAGTATATTATATCAGCTCTGCTGCTGAGACATGTTCCTCTAGCGGATGCTGATAAAAAATTAAGACATGGTGACTGGGAGTATTGGGCTGGTGGTGCATCAGGCCTACGCACTGAGCTATCTTCTGAATCCATAGGTATCATCGGTTTTGGACATATTGGGAAAGAATTGGCAAGTCGAGCTCATGCTTTTGGAATGGATGTTTCAATAGCAAATAGGAGCATAGTTGAAGCGTCTAACCAAATAAAAAAATATTATGCTTTTGATGATCTATCTTCTATGTTGAAAGATGTCGATATTGTCGTTAATACGCTTCCGCTGTCTAAAGATACTGAAGGTTTTATTGGTCAAAAAGAGTTTAAAGATATGAAAAGGAGCGCTGTTTTTGTCAATGTTGGTCGTGGCCGCGTGGTTGATGAGAAAGCGTTATTTGATGCCCTAAATGAGTCGAGAATTGCTAGCGCGGTCATAGATACTTGGTATGTCTATCCAGCAGGCTCAGAGTCTAACCCTTTACCCGCTTCTCTTCCTTTCCATGAATTAGACAACGTGATTATGACCCCGCACATGTCAGGATGGACACACGGTACGGTAAAGCGCCGCCAGTTAATGATGGCACGCAATATTAATAAACTTTCCAAGGGTGACGGCGATCTTGTGAACATTGTTTCTACTTAAATGCCAATTAAATCAGAGATCTGCTTGTGAATCTTTACCCATAATTAAAACGGCATAGTTTGCTGATGATATAGCTTCAGCGGCAGATGCAGAACTGTTTCCCCTCGTGTTAAAGTGCGAGAATTTATAGGGCCTGTGGACGTTTCGTCGTGATTCACGCTGAAACGTCCACAGGCCCTTGTTTAACTGTAAGCGTAAATTTAAGGCACAATGGCATGATTTGAATAGCCATTTAGGCAAAAGGATAACGGTAATGAGCAACGATACGACGGGTGCAACAGAAGGAAAAACAGCGCCGCGGAATGATCTGCTGGTGTGGATTGATCTAGAGATGACCGGTCTCGATCCTAATAAAGAGCGCATCATTGAAGTAGCCACGCTCATTACAGATGCGGATTTGAATGTGGTCGCCGAGGGGCCGGTTATTGCGGTGAAGCAGCCCGATAGTCTGCTGGCGCAGATGGATGACTGGAACCAGAAAACCCACGGCGAATCAGGCTTAGTCGCACGCGTGAAGGCAAGCCAAGTGGAAACCGCTGAAGCTGAGCAGCAAACCCTGGCGTTTTTGCAGCAGTACGCAGTGGCAGGTTCGTCGCCCATGTGTGGCAACAGCATCCATCAGGATCGTCGTTTTCTCGAGCGTGAAATGCCTGCGTTGCTCAACTTTTTCCACTACCGCAATCTTGATGTGTCTACCATAAAAGAAGTGGCCAAACGCTGGAATCCCGGTGCGCTGGCGGGCTTTAGTAAACAGAATGTGCACTTGGCCATGGACGATATTAAAGAGTCGATTGCCGAGCTGGCCCACTACCGCAATACATTTTTACGCGTTGATCAGCGCAGCGACGAAGAAGAATAGCTAAGAAGAGTAGCGCTTAAGACGCGTCAGTGGCAATGCGCTCACTGCGTTTAAGGCGCTGCTCCTCAAGCGCCCAGGCGACGTGTTCACGCACCAGCGAGCTTGGGTAGGCTCTGCGTGCCCATAGCGCGGCTTCAATGGCCTCGCTCCAGGGCGCGTTGCCCAGGCCAATGGCGATATTGCGCAGCCAGCGCTGGTAGCCAATGCGCCGAATGGGGCTGCCAGCGGTTTTATCCAGAAACTCCGCTTCGCCCCAGCCAAACAGGCTAATAAGCGATGCGCGATCCAGGTCATGGCGCGGCGCAAAGTCATCTTCCTGGGTAATATGGGTAAAACGCGTAAAAGGGCATACCAATTGGCAGTCATCGCAGCCGTAAATACGGTTGCCCATGGCGCGACGAAACTCGACTGGAATCGCCCCGTGCAACTCAATAGTGAGATACGAAATGCACTTGCGCGAGTCGACCACTTTATCGTCAACAATGGCACCGGTGGGGCAGGCCACTTTGCACGCGTTACAGCTACCGCAGTGTTCGTGCTCAAACGGTGCGTCAATGGGCAATGGAAGGTCAGTATAGAGTTCGCCAACAAAAAACAGCGAACCCGCCTTGGGGTTGAGCAGCATGGCGTTTTTGCCAAACCAGCCGAGCCCCGCTTTTTGAGCCAGGGCGCGTTCCATCACCGGCGCTGAGTCGACAAAAGCGCGGTAACCGAAGCTGCCGACTTCCTGCTCAATTTTTTTTGCTAATAGGGCTAACCGTTTGCGGATTAGCTTGTGATAATCACGGCCAAGGGCGTAGCGCGATACATAGGCGCGGTTGGGCTGACCGAGCACCTTGGTGCTCTCCACTTCGGCGGGCAGGTAATCCATACGCACGCTGATAATGCGTTGAGTGCCGGGTTCCAGTTCCTCTGGGCGAGTGCGCTTGGTGCCATGCTTGGCCATAAAGCCCATTTCGCCGTGGTAGCCTTTTTCCAGCCACGCGTCGAGGTGGTCTTCATGAGCCGACAGTTCAGTATCGGTGATGCCCACCTGCTGAAAACCCAGCTCTCGCCCCCAGGTTTTAATCAGGTCGGCAAGGCGAGCAAGTTTCTGATCAGTCATTGCACCATCAGAACGTGCAAAGGCAGTGGAATTCGACATAGTCAATCAACAGCAAGGCATTAAGCGCGCTATGCTAACGCATTGGCAGCCATCAAAACATGTGAAAGGAGCGATCGTGACAGTCCCGAATACTTCCATGCTACGCCCCCTCTATAAAGCCGCCCAGGTTCAGGAACTCGATCGGCGCACGATCGCCGGGGGTATCGATGGCTTTGCATTGATGCAGCGCGCCGCCTCAAGCGCCTGGCACAGCTTCCGCTCCCGCTGGCCACAAGCACGTAGTATCACCGTGCTATGTGGGAGTGGCAACAACGGTGGCGATGGTCACGTGCTGGCAGCGCTAGCCATGCAGTCGGGCCTCAAAGTGCAGCGGATAACCCTTAAGTCCGTTGAAGAGCTCAGCGGCGACGCGGCCCGTGCCGCAGAATTAGCAACATCCGCGGGCGTGGGCTGCGAGGAGTGGCACGCTGGGATTGAGCTCACCGGCGAAGTGATTGTTGATGCATTGCTGGGTACCGGGTTGACCGGTGAAGTAGAGGGGCGCTTCAAGCGTGCTATTGAAACGATCAACGCTGCAAAGCAGCCAGTCCTGGCGATTGATATTCCCTCTGGATTGGTTGCCGACACCGGTGCGGTACCGGGTATTGCTGTGAAGGCCTCCTGCACGGTGACCTTTATTGGCGATAAGGTTGGATTACATACAGGTGATGCCCCTGCCTATACTGGCGAGATCGACTTTCGACCCCTGGGTGTCAAAGCCCAGGCCTATTTCGATATTCCCCCCACGGCTTGGCGGCTGGATGATTCGCTGCTGGCAGAGGCTTTTGCACCACGCCTGCGTACCAGCCATAAAGGCGACATGGGCCATGTGCTGATCATGGGCGGCGCCCCTGGTTTCGGAGGTGCCGCGCTGCTGGCCTGTCAGGCTGCTGCCCGCTTAGGGGCGGGTAAAGTAAGCTTGGCGACTGCCCCAGAACATATTGCCGCCAGTTTGGTGCGTTGCTCGGAGGTGATGGCTCATGGCGTACGCGGTGGCGCTGAGGCCGCTGAACTGCCCAGTAACGCTGACGTTGTGGTGGTCGGGCCAGGGCTTGGCCAAGCTGCCTGGGGGCAGGCGGTGCTGCAGAGTGCGCTGCAGGCAGATAAGCCGCTGGTGGTAGATGCCGACGGGCTTAACCTCCTGGCGCGCCAGTGGCCGGAGGTTCGCCGTGATAACTGGATTTTGACTCCACACCCCGGTGAGGCCGCGCGACTATTGAACTGTTCCGTTGCCGATATCCAATCCGACCGGCCCGCTGCTGCCCAGGCACTGCAACGCGCTCGGGGTGGTGTGGTGATTTTAAAAGGCGCGGGCAGTTTAATTGCTGGGCCTAGCGGTTTGGTGGTGTGCCCTTACGGGAACCCCGGTATGGCCAGCGGCGGCATGGGCGATGTGCTCAGCGGCATGCTGGGGGCGTTGGTTGCTCAGCGGGGCGAGGTGGAGTTTAGTGTCTGGCTAGGTGCCATGGTGCATGCGTTAGCGGCCGATCGCGCGGCAGCGGAAGAAGGCGAGCGTGGCCTGCTGGCCAGCGATCTGGCATCCTATGCGCGAAAATTGATTAATCCGTGAAGGCAGCCCACATGCAGGTGCAATTAGACAACGAAGAGGCCCAGGTCGCTTTTGGCGAAACTCTCGGGCACGTATTGCAAGGACGCGGGCTCGTCTATCTAGAGGGTGAGCTAGGTGCCGGTAAAACCACGTTAACGCGTGGCATCCTGCGGGCTTACGGCCATCAAGGGGCGGTTAAAAGCCCCACTTACACCTTGGTAGAGCCTTATGAGTTGAACGATCAGCGGGTTTATCATCTGGATTTATACCGCTTAGCGGATCCAGAAGAGCTTGAGTTTATTGGTGGTCGAGACGTGCTGGCCGACGATGCAGTCACCATTATTGAGTGGCCCAGCCGCGGTGAAGGGTGGTTGCCAGCGCCTGACCTGCGCCTAACCTTGGAAGTAGTGGCGCAAGGGCGTTTAGTCTCATTAGCTGCGGGTAGTGATAACGGTCAGCGTATGCTTGAATTATTGCGAAGTAAGGTAAGTAGCAAGGTAAGTGCAGTCAGTAAAGAAGGTTCCGACCAGTTGGAGAACGGTGTGATTCAATGGAAATGAAGGGCATAGCGGCAGGCGTATATCGTTTATTAGCCGCCGGTTTTTTTGCCCTGGCGGCGGTTGATGTACAAGCGTCCAGCGTAGAGAGCATGCGGCTTTGGGCGGCGCCAGATCATGCCCGGCTGGTGTTTGATCTCTCCGCTGCGACTAATGCCAACGTATTTTCGCTGGAGAACCCGGCGCGGTTGGTGATTGATTTAGATGATACCCAAATGGATACCGACCCCAGTACGCTGCCTTTGCACGACAGTGCAATTACCTCGGTGCGTACCGGCGTGCGGGAGGGTGGGGGCCTGCGGGTAGTGCTTGAACTCAATCGAGAAATTGAGCCACGCCATTTTACCCTGACACCTAACGACCAGTACGGTCACCGACTGGTCGTTGATCTCGAATATCCTGGTGAGAGTGCCGTCGAGAATCCGATTGACCCCATTGAGGCGATGATTCGGGACCAGGAAATTCAGGCCCAGCGGGCATCTACTCAAGGCCAGCTGTCGGACAGCGTGGCGCCGCCTAGCGAGGCAGCGCCGACAGAAGTGCAGGAAGCCAAGCCGCACCCAAGGCGCGATATTATTATTGCCGTCGACGCCGGTCATGGTGGTGAAGACCCAGGGGCGATTGGCCCTTCAGGCACACGGGAAAAGGACGTAGTGCTGGAAATTGCCCGTCGCCTAGCCGTTGAAGTGAACGGTACTGAGGGCTTTAAAGCCGTGCTGGTGCGGGATGGTGACTACTATATAGGGTTGCGTCAGCGTACCGCACTGGCACGTGAGCAGAAAGCCGACTTTTTTGTTTCGATACACGCCGATGCTTTCACCAGCCCAAGACCCCAAGGGAGCTCGGTCTATGCGCTTTCTCAGCGCGGCGCCACCTCGGAAACCGCCCAGTGGCTGGCGGATAGTGAGAACCGCTCCGACCTTATCGGCGGTGTCGATGGCAGTCTCTCCTTGCGTGATAAAGACCAGGTGCTGCGCGGCGTGTTGTTGGATTTGACCATGACTGCCACGCTGAATGACTCGCTCTCGATCGGTGGTCAGGTATTGGAGCAGTTAGGCCGCATTAACCGGCTGCATAAGTCGCGGGTCGAGCAGGCTGGGTTTATGGTACTGAAGTCTCCCGATATCCCCTCGCTGTTGATCGAGGTTGGCTTTATCTCTAACCCTGACGAAGAGCGTCGGCTACGCGACCCAGTCCACCAATCAGGGCTTTCTCAGGCTATCTTCAGCGGTTTGCGCGAGCATTTCGAGCGCTTCCCACCGCCGGCCAGCCTGCTTGCCTGGCAGCGTGATAATCAGCGTCGCCCTTCGGGTAACGAGTACCGTATTCAGTCGGGAGACACCCTGTCAGCGATTGCTGTGCGTCATGGCGTGCCGGTTAATCAGTTGAGGCAGGCCAATGACCTGAATGGTGACGTGATTCGCGTTGGCCAAGTGTTACAGATTCCCCGTTCATGAGGTGCCGTGTTGACTGATATAACCGCTATCGCACCGCGTATACAGGTACTCGACCCGCGGTTGGCCAACCAGATTGCCGCCGGTGAGGTGGTTGAGCGCCCCTCATCGGTCACCAAAGAGTTGATAGAGAACGCTATTGATGCGGGCAGCCAGCGTATCGAAGTAGAGATCGAGCAAGGGGGCGCGCGGCTGATCAAAGTGCGCGATGACGGGATTGGCATTGGCGAAGAGGATTTGCCGCTGGCCCTGGCCCGCCATGCCACCAGTAAGATTGGCAGCCTGGAAGACTTAGAGGGCGTTAGTTCGCTAGGCTTTCGCGGTGAAGCGCTGGCATCGATTAGCTCCGTCTCGCGGCTGGAGCTGATCTCCAATGCCGAAGACGACCCCCGCCATGGCTGGCGGGTGGTTGCGGAAGGGCGGGGCATGGAAGCACGGGTGACACCTGCGCCACACCCCCGTGGTACCAGCGTTGGCGTGCGCGATCTGTTTTTTAATACCCCCGCCCGGCGCAAGTTTCTGCGCACAGAAAAGACCGAATTTGCCCATGTAGAAGAGGCATTTCGCCGTCAGGCGCTATCCCGCTACGACATCGCCTGGGTATTGCGCCATAACCAAAAAGTCATTCACCAGTTGCCCGCCGGTCACTCTGCGGCGGCCCGGGAGCGGCGTATTGCCTCGCTGCTGGGCAAGAATTTTATCGAGCATGCTCGCTATATCGAGCGCGAAGCGGGCGGTATACGGCTAAGCGGCTGGGTTGGCTTGCCCACCCACTCGCGCTCACAGGCTGACCAACAGTACTTTTTTGTCAATGGACGCGTGGTGCGTGATCGTTTGGTCGCCCACGCGGTGCGTCAGGCCTATCGTGATGTGCTGTTTAACGGCCGTCATCCGGTCTTTGTGCTTTATCTGGAGCTTGATCCAGACGTTGTGGACGTCAACGTCCACCCCACCAAGCATGAAGTGCGCTTTCGTGATGGTCGTATGGTTCACGATTTTCTCTATTCGAGCCTCCATCACTCCCTGGCGTCGGCTAAACCCGCTGAGAGTGCAGAGGAGCATAATGCCGAGGTGGCTGATACGTCAGGCGCATCGCCACAGGGCGAAGCTTCAGAAGTGGGTGCCGAACAACCCCGCTGGCAGCAGCAGGGGATTGCGCTGACCCACTCGCCGGATCGCCACCCCGGTGCTGAGCGCGTGCGCCGCTTTATGCAGGGTTATCAGGCGCTACACCCCAATCACGAAGAAACGCTGTTAACGCCTCAGCCGAGCCCTCCCAGTGAGCGAGGTAGTGAGGTGCGTGAAGCGCCCCTGGCGATGCCTGATAACGATCCCACTGCGCCACCACCACTAGGGTTTGCGCTAGGGCAGTTGCACGGCATTTATATTCTGGCCCAGAACGCTGAGGGATTGGTGCTGGTGGATATGCATGCCGCCCATGAGCGAATCGTCTATGAGCGCATGAAGGCACAGCTGGCCGCTGCCAAAGGGTTGGATGCGCAGCCGCTGCTAGTGCCTGTCTCCATTGCTGCTAGCCGGGCCGAAGTGGCCACGGCAGAGAGCGAGCAAGAGGCAATTGCCAAGCTGGGTATTGAGCTGGATATCGCCGGGCCAGAGACGCTGCTGGTACGCCAACTGCCGGCGTTACTTGCCCAGGCTGATCCTGAGGCGCTGGTGCGTCAGATGCTGGAAGAGCTGGCGCGCTATGGGCTTACCCATCAAGTCGAGGCTAGGGTGCATGAACTACTCTCTACTATGGCCTGTCATGGCAGCGTGCGTGCCAACCGTCGGCTTACTATCGACGAGATGAACGCGCTACTGCGCGACATGGAGCGCACCGAGCGCAGCGACCAATGTAATCACGGTCGTCCCACCTGGACGCAGATGGGGCTCAAAGCGCTTGATCGGCTCTTCTTGCGCGGCCAATAGATGCTTGAACAACAGCTGCGCAATCAGTAATCACCATTTTCTTAGCTAATGGAACCGCGCATGGCTGATACCCGCCCCTGGGCGATTTTTTTAATGGGCCCCACGGCCGCTGGGAAAACCGATGCTGCGATGGCGCTACACGAGCGCCTGGGGCATGAGCTGATTAGCGTTGACTCGGCCATGGTATATCGCGGCATGGATATTGGCAGTGCCAAACCCAGCGCGAGTGAGCTTGCCCGTGCGCCTCACCACTTGATCGATATCCGCGATCCCGCTGAGCCCTATTCGGCGGCCGATTTTCGTGTAGATGCGCTTTCTCTTATGCGACAAATCAGCGCGGCGGGCAAAGTCCCCCTGCTGGTCGGCGGTACTATGCTTTACTACAAGCGGCTGGTCGAAGGGGTGGCAAACTTGCCTTCTGCCGACCCGGCTATTCGCCAGCGGCTTGAAGCACAGTGGCAAAACGAAGGACTATTGTCGCTACATCAACGCCTGGCAGAGGTGGATGCGCTATCCGCCCAGCGCATTCACCCCAATGACCCGCAGCGCGTCATGCGCGCGCTGGAGGTGTACTACGCCAGTGGGCGGCCAATGAGTGAGCTGTGGGCGGAGCAACAGCCGGAAACCTTTCCCTGGCGCGTGTTGTCGATAGCTTTGGCGCCCAGTGATCGCAGCTTGCTGCATCAACGCATTGCCCAGCGTTTCGAAGTAATGTTGGGTGAGGGCTTGATAAATGAAGTCGCCGCCCTCAAAAAGCGTAATGACTTACATTTAGGCCTACCGGCGATGAAGAGTGTTGGTTATCGCCAAGTGTGGGAGTACCTGGAAGGTGAGTATGATTATGCCTCCCTCGTTGAGCGAGGCGTGATCGCAACTCGTCAGTTAGCCAAGCGACAATTAACCTGGTTAAGAAGCTGGCCAGAACTTAACTGGGTAGATTCACAGCGCTCAGATGCACTGGATCAGGTGTTGAAACTCGTGCGTGACAGCAGTGCTTAGCGTAAGATAGTTCGCTAAGCTGGTAATTTAGGTAGTGTGTTTTCGATTGGCTGGGTGTTTGAGCCTTTCGAATATCACTAGGCTCTTCGGGCATCATTCGGCCTTTCGGGCAGTAATAAAATAGTGCGGCGTAGCACCAGTAGGGCACGCCATTTGATAATTAACCCCAACGACAGTTTTAGGGAGAGCAACATGTCCAAAGGGCAGTCCCTTCAAGACCCGTACTTGAACATTCTGCGCAAGGAGCGCATTCCGGTCTCTATCTTTTTGGTCAACGGCATTAAGCTGCAGGGTCAGATCGAATCGTTTGACCAGTTTGTTATCCTGCTGCGCAATACCGTTAGTCAGATGGTTTATAAACACGCTATTTCCACGGTTGTTCCATCTCGCAACGTACGCTTGCCTGCGCAAGACCCGGCAGAGCAGGATGCGGAGATTTAACATCGCTGGAGAAGCAAGAGAGTCCACGAGGTATTGATTGTTTTTCGAACGCCCAGACGCCGGTGAAACGGCAGTTCTTGTTCACGTCGATTTTCATGATGAACAAAAACGTGAAGACCCGGGTGAGTTTTTAGAGCTCGTACGCTCTGCTGGTGCAGAGCCTGCGACTCTTCTCACTGCTAGCCGCCACCGACCTGACTCGCGCACCTTTATTGGGTCAGGTAAGTTGGAAGAGCTGCGGGCACTGCTCGCGGCTCATGAGGCAGAGCTGGTGATCTTCAACCATAGCTTAAGTCCCTCTCAAGAGCGCAATGTAGAGCAAGAGCTCAAGTGCCGAGTGCTCGACCGTACTGGTTTGATCCTCGATATCTTTGCGCAACGGGCAAGAACCCATGAAGGTAAGCTGCAGGTAGAGCTTGCTCAGCTTGAATATATGTCGACTCGCCTCGTGCGTGGTTGGACACACCTAGAGCGGCAAAAAGGTGGGATTGGCCTGCGCGGCCCAGGCGAGACGCAGTTAGAAACTGACCGTCGTCTGCTGCGTGGTCGGATCAAATCGATTCACAAACGGCTCGATAAAGTGCGCAGCCAGCGCGACCAGAATCGCCGAGCGCGTGCGCGCGCGGAAATTCATAGCGTATCGCTGGTGGGGTACACCAACGCCGGTAAGTCAACGCTATTTAACGCCTTAACCAATTCTGAGGTGTATGCAGCCGACCAGCTGTTTGCGACACTTGACCCTACTTTGCGGCGGCTTGAGATTGAAGACGTTGGTCCGGTAGTGATGGCCGATACCGTGGGCTTTATTCGCCACTTGCCGCACAAGTTGGTTGAGGCGTTTCAAGCGACGCTCCAGGAAGCCTCTGAAGCGTCGTTGCTGGTACACGTGATCGATGCCGCAGATCCTGACCGCGAGTTAAACGTGGAGCAGGTGGAGCTAGTGCTCAAAGAGATCGGCGCCGATGATGTGCCGGTACTCAAAGTCATGAATAAAATTGATAAGCTCGATAGTGCCCCACGTATAGAGCGTGATGGGCATGGTGTGCCCGAAGTGGTTTGGCTTTCGGCCCAGCAGGGCCAGGGGCTTGAGCTGCTCCATGAGGCGCTGACCGAGCGCTTGGCAAATGATGTCATTGGCTTTTCGCTGACACTGACTCCCGAGCAGGGTAAGCTGCGGGCAGGGTTGCACGAGCTCAATGCCGTTCGCGAGGAAGCCTTTGATGAGCAGGGGCATTCAGTGCTTGATGTGCGTTTGCCGCGGCGTGACTTTAATCAGTTGATGGCCCAACTGGGCGAGCGAGCCAACACCTATTTACCTGAAGCGCTGCGTGAAACCAATGAGTGGTAAGCGACTTAATTACCCATCCTAGTACGCTGCATGTATGCAGTTTTGTATGAAAATGGTACAAGGTTTATAGAGCAATAATATCAAAACGCGGTGGTGCCGCCTAAGTGTGATGCCATTAGCGTTAGCGAATACCTTAGTGGAGACGAAGTATGGCCTGGAATGAGCCTGGTGGTGGCAACCAGCACGACCCTTGGAGTAGTGGCGGCCGACGCGGTGGAAACGACGGCGATGGAAACCGTGGCAGTAATAATGGCGGCGGCAACAATGGCAATAAAGGGGGCAACAACCAAGGTCCACCTGACCTGGATGAAGCGCTGAAAAAGTTTCAGGACAAGCTCAACAGCATGTTGGGTGGCGGCAAAAAAGGCGGCGGCAAGAAAACCGGGGGTGGCGGTAGTGATAAGAACCGCAACCCTTTCGCGCTGCCAGGCCTGCTGATTATTGTTGCGCTGGCTATTTGGGCTGCAATGGGCTTCTACCTCGTGGATCAATCCGAGCGCGGCGTTGTGCTGCGGTTTGGTGAGTTTCAGGGCATCGTAGATCCAGGCCTGCAGTGGAATCCGCCGCTGATTGACGATGTACGTATGGTCAATGTGACCCGTGTGCGCTCTCTGTCGCAGACCCAGTCGATGCTGACCCGCGACGAAAACATTGTCGAAGTGGAAATTTCTGCTCAGTATCAGGTAGCTAATCCACGTGATTTTGTGCTTAACGTACGCGATCCTGCTATCTCGATTGAGAATGCGCTGGATTCGGCACTACGTCACGTCGTCGGCGGTACCGATATGATCGATATCCTGACCTCGGGTCGTGAGATTCTGGGTAGCTCGGTCGCTAGTCGTCTACAGTCCTATCTCGACAACTACGGTGCTGGTATTCGTTTACAGACCATTAACATCGAGTCCACTTCGGCGCCCGCGCCAGTGATTGACGCCTTCGATGACGTTATTCGGGCCCGTGAAGATCGTCAGCGTACGATCAACCAGGGTATTGCTTACGCCAACGCGATTATTCCGGAAGCGCAAGGTCAGGCGCAGCGTATTGTTGAGCAGGGGCAGGGTTACCGTGAGTCAGTAGTCGCTGAAGCGCAGGGTCAAGCCAACCGCTTTAACTCGCTACTCTCCGAGTACACAAATGCCCCGGATATCATGCGTGAACGTATGTACCTGGACACAATGGAAGAAGTGTTTAGTAATTCGCCGAAGGTGCTGTTGGATGTAAGCGAAAACGCGCCGCTGATGTATCTGCCCCTCGATCAGCTTAGCGGTGGGAGCAGTAGTCGAAATAACTCTTCGAGCGGAAGCGCCAATAGCGATGAACAGCTAGACCCGAGTGTGCTTGAGCGGTTACGCAACACCCAGGGCAGTTCCAGCTCTTCATCGAATACCAATAGTAGCTCCATCCGCAGGGAGGGCCGGTAAATGATTAATAATCGATCCCTGCTGATTGTTGGTGGTCTGGCTGCCGTGGCGTGGCTGGCAAGCAACACTCTGTACGTGGTAGACGAAACCGAGCGTGCCGTTAAACTGCGCTTTGGTGAAGTCATTGAAGAGAATATTCAGCCTGGCTTGCATGCCAAAGTGCCGATCGCGCAAACGATTCGTAAGTTTGATACGCGCTTGTTGACGCTGGACACCGATACCAGCCGCTATCTGACCCTTGAGCAGAAAGCGGTTATCGTTGACTCCTATGTTAAGTGGCAGGTGGTTAATCCTACTCGCTACTACGAGGCGACTGCCGGCGATGAGTTGATGGCCATTCGCCTGATTCAGCCGCGGGTGGATGAGAGCCTGCGTAATGAATTTGGTCGCTTGAATCTTCAGGAAATTATCGCCGAGCGTCGTGATGACCTGATGACGGGCCCCACCGCAGAACTCGACGAGCTGATGCGTGAAGAGCTCGGGGTGGCAATTCGCGATATTCGTATCAAGCGCATCGATTTGCCCGAAGACGTATCAGCCGCTGTTTTTGAGCGGATGCGCTCCGAGCGTGAGCGTGAAGCTCGTGAATGGCGTGCTCAGGGTCAGGAAGAGGCTGAGCGTATTCGCGCCAATGCGGATCGTCGTCGCCAAGTACTGCTTGCCCAGGCCAATGAGCGCTCCGAGACGCTGCGCGGTGAAGGTGATGCCCAAGCCGCTGCGATTTTCTCTGAAGCGTATGGTCAGGATCAGGAGTTCTACTCTTTCTGGCGTAGCCTTAATGCCTATAGCGAAAGCTTTGCCGACGATGGCAATCTGATGGTGCTGGAGCCGAGTAGCGACTTCTTCCGCTATTTGCGCAGCGCTGAACCAGAAAGCGGTGAAGACAGCGGCGAGTAAACCGCCGTTGGCCGGTGCTCCTCGTCTTGGTTTGTTGATAGCCAAGCGGGGTTCACCCGGCCAATAAACGTGATAGAATTTGTTGACCGGGCGTCGCCCGGTTTTTTTGTGGCTCCTATTTCTTCAAGTTCAAGGCAATCGTCATGACCATCGCTGACCGCTGGCTACTGCCCGACGGCATGGATGAGGTGCTCCCGCCTCAGGCAAGCCGTATGGAAGAGCTGCGCCGCGCGCTGCTCGATCTTTACCACTGCTGGGGCTATGACCAGGTAATGCCGCCCCCAGTGGAGTTTCTGGACTCACTGTTAACAGGCACCGGCACGGATCTGGATCTTCAGACCTTTAAGCTGACCGACCAGTTAACGGGTCGCATGATGGGCGCCTCGGCGGACGTTACGCCGCAAGTTGCGCGTATGGATGCCCATTCGCTAAAGCGTCAGGGGCCGGTGCGCCTTTGCTACTGCACTAATGTACTGCGTGCTAAGGCAGACCAGCATCAGGGTGGCCGTAGCCCGGTGCAGGTGGGTGCTGAGCTGTTTGGTCATGCCGGGCTAGAAGCGGACAGTGAGATAATTCACTTGGCGCTGGCCAGTATGAAGGCCGCGGGCGCTGAGGAGATTCACTTGGCGTTAGGGCATATCGGCATCTATCGAAGCCTTGCAGAAGCGGCAGCGCTCAGTGACGAGCAGGAGCGTGCGTTATTTGAGGCGTTAGCGCTAAAATCACCCAGTCAACTGGCGCAGCATGTAGATGCCAGCGTCAGCGACCCGGCCTTAGCGGACATGCTGTTAGCTCTGGGTGATCTGCACGGCGGTGCGGATGTTTTACGCCAGGCGCGGGAGCGTTTTGCCGGTGCGCCGGCCTCGGTCACGGCGGCACTGGATCAGTTGGATGCGCTCTATCAAGGGGTGCTGGCACGCTTTGATGTGTCGCTCTACTTTGACTTGGCGGAACTGCGCGGCTATCAATACCACACGGGTATGATGTTTGCCGCTTATGTGCCGGGCTACGGACATGCGCTGGCTAAAGGCGGACGTTATGACGATACCGGGCGGGCTTTTGGTCGTGCGCGCCCGGCCACCGGCTTCTCGATGGATCTGAAACAGCTGGCGTCGCTGGCGCTGGCATCACCGAGTCGCGGGGCTATTTGGTCGCCCGCTGTGCAGGATGAGTCGCTCAACGCTGCCATTGTCGCGCTGCGTGAGCAGGGGGAACGCGTGATTCAAGCGCTGCCAGGGCAGCGTACTGGGCCGGCGGAGCATGAGTGTGACCGCCGTCTTGAGCTTATCGATGGTCGTTGGCAGCCAACGGCCCTGACACAAGAGACGAGTGCATCATAATGGGTAAGAATGTCGTAGTGCTGGGCACCCAATGGGGTGACGAAGGCAAGGGTAAAATCGTTGACCTGCTGACTGAGTCCGCATCCGCCGTGGTGCGTTTTCAAGGTGGCCATAACGCGGGTCATACGCTGGTCATCGACGGTGAAAAGACCGTTCTCCACCTGATTCCATCCGGCGTTTTGCGTCCAGGCAAAACCTGCGTGATTGGTAATGGTGTGGTGCTCTCGCCGGAAGCGCTGATCAAAGAGATCCGTGAGCTGGAAGCCAAAGGTGTGCCAGTACGCGAACGCCTGCGTCTGTCGCCAGCTTGTCCGCTGATCCTGCCCTACCATGTGCGCCTGGATCAGGCCCGTGAAAAAGCCCGTGGCATTGCCAAAATTGGCACCACTGGCCGGGGCATTGGGCCTGCCTACGAAGACAAAGTCGCCCGTCGTGGCCTGCGCTTAGGCGATATGCTTCATCGCGAACGTTTCGCTTCCAAGTTGGGCGAAGTGCTCGACTACCACAACTTCGTGTTGGTGAATTACCACGGTGAACCGGCGGTCGACTTCCAGGAAGTGCTGGACACGGCGATGCAAATGGCCGAAGAGCTGCGTCCCATGGTGTGCGATACCGTCAGTATGGTGCACGACCTGCGAAAAGCCGGTGAGAATATCCTGTTTGAAGGGGCTCAGGGCTCGCTGTTGGATATCGACCACGGTACCTACCCCTATGTAACCAGCTCTAACACCACCGCAGGCGGCACAGCCACCGGCTCTGGCGTCGGCCCGCTCTATTTGGACTACGTGCTGGGTATCACCAAGGCGTATACCACCCGTGTTGGTTCAGGCCCGTTCCCCACTGAGCTGTTCGATGTCGATGGCCGCCACCTTGCCGAGCGTGGCCACGAGTTTGGTGCTACCACTGGCCGTGCCCGCCGCTGTGGCTGGTTTGACGCTGTGGCACTGCGTCACGCGGTGCAAATCAACTCGGTCACCGGTATCTGCCTGACCAAGCTGGACGTACTGGACGGGCTGGAAAATATCCGCGTGTGCGTTGGCTATCGCAGTAAAGATGGTGACGTGCTGGAAACGCCAGTGGATTCAGAAGGCTATGAAGCTGTTGAACCCCTCTACGAAGACCTGCCAGGCTGGAAAGAGTCGACTCTAGGGGCTAAAAAGGTAGAGGATTTACCTGCCAATGCCCGCGCTTATATCAGTTACCTTGAAGAGCAGGTAGGTACCAGTATCGATATTATCTCCACCGGTCCAGACCGCATGGAAACCATCGTGCTACGTAACCCGTTCGATAGCTAAGCACGCTTTAAGCGGGCCATTAGTGAGCAGATGAGCAAAAGGGGCAACTTAGTTGCCCCTTTTGCTATTTAAAAGTCGATACCCCGACGCGCCTGCAGGCCATTGTTGAAGGCATGGCGCACTTCCTGCATTTCAGTCACTGTATCGGCCATAGCGACGAGTTCGCGGTGAGCGTTGCGGCCGGTAATAATCACTGTCTGTTCTTTAGGACGATTCTCCAGTGCTTGTTTAACGGTTTCGATCTCCAGGTAGCCAAACTTGAGCATATAGGTGATTTCGTCGAGCACCACCAGATAGGTCTCTGGGTCTGCGAGCATACGCTCAGCCTCTTTCCACACTGCTTGGCAGGCGTCGGTGTCCGCTTGGCGATTTTGCGTATCCCAGGTGAAACCGGTAGCCATTATCGCCACCTCTAGATTGGCATCCTCCTCCAATCGATTGCGTTCGCCGCACTCCCACAACCCCTTGATAAACTGCACTACGCCCACTTTATAGCCATAACCCAAAGCGCGGGTGACCGTGCCCCAGGCAGCGGTTGTTTTGCCTTTACCGTTACCGGTGTTAATGATGATTAGGCCGCGCTGCTCGTTAGCACTGGCGACTTTCTCCTCTACGCGCGTTTTAAGCTTCTCCATAGAGGCTTTGTGGCGGGTGTCGCGGTCACTCATGGTATCTCCTGATAAAGCGGAAAGCTGAAAAATAGC
This sequence comes from Halomonas sp. ATBC28, assembly GCF_005937175.1. NCBI lineage: Bacteria > Pseudomonadati > Pseudomonadota > Gammaproteobacteria > Oceanospirillales > Halomonadaceae > Halomonas > Halomonas sp. ATBC28. The sequence goes on from NZ_VCQL01000006.1 coordinate 135,645, forward strand.
CAATATTCATAATCCGCTAGCCTAAGCTATCAGCACAGGGTTGAACATCTTTATGGAGGTACTTGAAGATAATTTTTGTACAGGTATTTTCGGTGTTTTGTGAATATTTGTCTCAATAATGCACCCTAAAATCCAACAAAAAAGAACAGGATTGGCCCCTAGGGGGCTGGCTGCTCTAGAATAGGTGGTCATGTCTTTTCAGGAATTACATCATGCCCTCATTTGATATTGTTTCAGAGTTCGATAAACACGAAGGCGCTAACGCCGTAGACCAAGCTAACCGGGAAGTGCAGTCACGGTTCGATTTTAAGGGGGTCGATGCCAGCTTCACCCTTGAAGGTGACAAAGTGCAGCTAGAGGCGGAAGTCGATTTCCAGCTCAAGCAGATGCTCGATGTGCTGCGAGCCCGTTTAATCGCCCGGGGTATCGATGCCCGCTGTATGGATGTTCAAGACCCGGTGCTCTCCGGCGTGAAAGCACGCCAGGAAGTCGCTCTCAAGGAGGGGCTCGACGCGGCGGAAGCCAAAGATGTGGTCAAGCGCATCAAGGCCAGCAAGCTCAAAGTGCAGGCGCAAATTCAAGGTGAGAAAGTGCGTGTAACGGGTAAAAAGCGCGACGATTTACAAGCTGTTATGGCATTGCTGCGCGGCGAAGAGGGGCCGGATTTACCGCTCCAATTCGATAACTTCCGCGACTAGGTAGCGGTGTTAAGCTGTCGAACATTTTGAAGTATGTAATATTCGTTTTATACAGGAGTCACGCACTATGTCTGATCCGCAGCCGGTTTATTTAAGCGACTACCAGCCACCCGCCTACCGGGTAACTCATACCGAGCTGACGTTTGATCTTGACCCCGCCGCGACCCGTGTGAAAGCGCGACTGTTGATTGAGCGACATCCAGAAGCTGACGCTAAGGCACCGCTCGCCTTAAATGGCGAGCAGCTAAAGCTTATCTCTCTGGCGATTGATGCAACGCCGCTGGATGCCGCTGCTTATGAACTAGATGATGAAGTCCTGCGCATTGCTCAGGTGCCCGAGCGTTTTGTGTTGGAGAGCGAGGTGGAGATCGCCCCGCAGGAGAATACGGCGTTAGAGGGGCTGTACCAATCCAACGGTATGTACTGCACCCAGTGCGAGGCCGAAGGCTTCCGGCGGATTACCTTTTACCCTGACCGCCCAGACGTCATGGCGACCTTTAAGGTCACTGTGATCGGCGATCAGCAGCAAGAGCCGATTTTGCTGGCTAACGGTAACCCGATTGAGCGCGGCGAGCTGGAGGGCGGTCGCCACTTTGTTACTTGGGAAGACCCGCACCCCAAGCCCTGTTACCTGTTTGCTTTGGTGGCAGGCAACCTGCATAGCGTAGAAGATCATTTCACCACCATGAGTGGGCGGGATGTCACGCTGCAAATTTGGGTAGAAAAAGAGAACCTGGATAAGACCGAGCATGCCATGGCCTCGTTAAAGCGTGCCATGGAGTGGGATGAGCAGGCGTATGGGCGCGAATACGACCTGGATCTGTTTATGATCGTGGCCGTCAATGACTTCAATATGGGGGCGATGGAGAACAAAGGCCTCAATATCTTTAACTCTGCCGCAGTCTTGACCCACCCCCAGACCGCCACCGATGCAGCGTTCCAAAACGTGGAAGGCATAGTCGCCCACGAATACTTTCACAACTGGTCGGGCAATCGCGTTACCTGCCGCGACTGGTTCCAGCTCTCGCTGAAAGAGGGCTTCACGGTCTTTCGTGACCAGTGCTTTTCAGCGGATACCAATTCAGCGCCGGTTAAGCGCATTCAGGATGTCTCCTTTTTCCGCACGGCCCAGTTTGCCGAAGATGCTGGCCCCACGGCGCATCCGATTCGTCCCGACCACTTTATCGAAATTACCAACTTCTACACCCTGACGATTTATGAGAAAGGGGCCGAAGTCGTACGCATGTTGCGTAATTTAGTAGGGGAGGAGAGCTTTCGTCGCGGTTCAGACCTTTACTTCGAGCGGTTCGACGGTCAAGCGGTGACCATTGAAGACTTTGTCGGCTGTATGGCTGAAGCCTCCGGTGAAGACTTCAGCCAGTTTATGCGCTGGTACTCCCAGGCGGGAACGCCGGATATTGATGCCCACGGTGAGTATGATTATGTTCAGGGCGAGTACCACTTGACGCTGCGTCAGCGTACGCCTGCAACACCTGGCCAGCCAGATAAGCTGCCGTTGCATATCCCGGTGCGTATGGGGCTGGTAGGTACCAAGTCGGGGCAGGATCTCACCCTGACGCTCAATGGCGAAAAGCTCGGCAAAGACGCGGTTATTCATCTACGTGACGATGAGCAAACGTTCGTATTCACCGATGTTGCCGAAGCGCCAGTGCCCTCTTTGCTACGCGAATTTTCCGCCCCGGTGAAGCTGCATTACCCCTATTCAAGGGAAGATCTCGCCTTCTTGCTGACCCACGACAGCGATGGTTTCAACCGCTGGGATGCGGGTCAACGCCTGGCGCTTTTGGCCTTGGATGACTTGATTGCTGCCCATAGGAATGGCGTCGAAAAGGTCATGGATAGCCGCGTCGTCGATGCCTTTAGAGCGCTGCTGAGCGGGCCAATGAGCGATAAGGCGGTATTGGCAGAGATGCTGGCGCTACCCTCTGAAGCATATATCGCCGAGCAGCAGCCCATTGTGGATGTAGATGCTATCCATGCCGCGCGGGAATTTGTCCGTCAGTCATTAGCCGTGGCTCTGCGGGATGAGTTTCTGGCTATCTATGAAGCCAATGTGACGGAAGAAGCGTACGCGCCGACATCGGAGCAAATAGCTCAGCGTAGCCTGAAAAACGTGGCGCTCTCTTATCTTATGTCGATTGAAGATGAGCAGGGCTTGGCACTGTGTGAAAGCCAATTCGCTGCTGACCACAATATGACCGATGTGCGTCAGGCGCTCACCCTGCTGGTGCACAGCGACCGCGACGACCTGGCTTCGCCAGCACTCAAAGCCTTCGGTGAGAAGTGGGCGCATGACCCGTTGGTGATGGATCAGTGGTTCACCGTCCAGGTATCGCGCCCTCAGCCAGATGTGCTTGAGCGGGTGAAGTACCTGATGCAGCATCCCGCCTTTTCACTCAAGAATCCCAATCGAGTCCGTGCATTGGTCGGCGCCTTTGCTCAGAACCGGGTCAATTTCCACCGTTTGGATGGTCAAGGCTACCAACTACTGGCTGATGTGGTCATCGAGCTCAACCGGCTTAACCCGGAAATTGCCGCGCGGCTAATCACCCCGTTAACCCGCTGGCAGCGCTTTGATGAAACCCGCCAAGCACTAATGCGGTCTGAGCTTGAGCGGATCAAACAACAGCCGCTATCTTCAAATGTATACGAGGTGGTCGAGAAAGCACTGGCATAAGCGTTTAGCGCAGTAGTGAATAACCGCAGTTAAACCATGGAAAGGAATAACAATAGTGACAGACTCACAGCAACACTATTTACTGATTATCAATGGTAAATCCGCCGGTAACCCGGCATTGCGTGAAGCAGTCAATGAACAACGTCAGGCAGGGATGCTGATTACGGTTCGCGCTACCTGGGAAGGGGGCGACGCTGCGGATATTGCAGAGCAGTCTGGCGCCATGGGCATTACCCACGTGATTGCCTGTGGTGGCGATGGCACTGTCAGCGAAGTCATGAACGGGCTGATGCGCTTACCTCATGACCGGCGTCCTGCGTTGGGCATTGTGCCCCTAGGCAGTGCCAATGATTTTGCTACCTCCGTTGGTTTACCGCTGGAGCCAGGCGCCGCTTTGGCCGCTGCACGGGAGTTAAGCGCCTATCCCATTGATGTTGTGCGCGTGACCGCAGGTGCAGGTGGCGAATCGTCCACCAGCTACTATATCAACATGACCACCGGTGGGTTTGGCGCTGAAGTTACCTCGTCGACACCGAAAACGCTTAAGCGGCTGCTCGGGGGCGGGGCTTACTCAGTGATGGGCGCGCTGAAGGCTTGGCGCCACCGCAGCTATCGCGGCACGCTCCATTGGGACGAAAAAGAGGAGAGTGCGTCTTTGTTGCTACTGGCGCTAGGTAATGGCCGCCAGTCGGGCGGGGGACAGGTACTGGGGCCGCGTGCCAAGCTGGATGATGGCCGTCTGGACGTGCTGCTGGTCAAAGACTTTCGGTCGATAACGGAACTGACCAAGCTCATTAGCGAGCTGCAGAGTTTCCCCTATGACGGGCGATTCGTGCGCTACTTCACCACGACCCAACTAACCGTGACCACCCAGGCAAATGGTTCGCCCTGGCCACTCACGTTAGACGGCGAAGCGCGCTACTATGACCAGTTCTGCGCGGAAGTAGTGCCCCTTGCTCTGCGTGTGTTACTGCCTGAGGAGTGCCCGTTGCTCTCCTCGACCAGCCGGCCTTAGTTCTTTTGGCTCACATTGTTAACGTTATAAAGGAGAAGAATTAAATGGCAAATCGCGTGTGGATACCCGCGCTCGCCGCCGTGGCTCTTTTGCTGAGTGCCTGCGGTGACTCCCAGGAAGATCCCACCGTGACACCCGATGATAATGCTGCGGTGACGGATGAAGAAACGGCTCGTGATGAGGGGGCGGGCGAAGAAGCGTCGGTCACGGCTGAAAACGCGACTGAGATGTCCAGTCCTGAAGAAGTAGAGGATGATATTGAGGAGCGCCAAGCTGCTGAGGAGCTTGAGCGAGCGGAAGCGCTGCGCGAGGATAGCGACACTCAGGCTAGTGATCCCCAATCCAGCGGCACTCAGTCCAGTGGCAGTGCGACGGCTGGCGGTGAAGAGGTTGAGGCTGGTGAAGACACCTTGGCGGCGGATCCTGAAGAGGTGCTCGATGAAGAGAGCGCTATGCCGGGTGAAGCTACACGTTCCGATGTAGATGACATCATTGCCGAAACTGAACGCCGTTTTGAAGAGGCCGAGCAGCGTTTGGAGGAGCAGTTTCAGGAGGTAGAGCAGCAGGCGCCGACCTTGGAGCCGATGGAGAACGAGGATGTACCGCCTAGCTGGGACGCCGAAAGCAGTCTGCCCGAGCGCACACCCTTGCAAGATGACAGTGATGTAACCGATGTTGACGCCTTGATTGAAGACACCGAACGTCGCTTTGAAGAAGCGCAGCAGCGGCTTGAGGAACAATTCCAAGAGTTGGAGAATCGTGAGGCGGAGAGTGGTGCTGTGGTCGAGCCGTCAGGCGAGCTTGATAGCAATGACTTTGACAGCAATGACTCCGATAGCGGTGATTCTGATAATCGTGATGTCGATAGCGCTGAAGATAGCCAGGAAACCGGTGCTAATGGAGAGTCGCGGAGTGAGAGAGGATCGCTTGAGTGATTCTCTTTAGCCAATAGTCAGGCAATAAAAAAGGCCCGCGTATGCGGGCCTTTGTCCATCCGTTAGCAATTAAGCTGGGCGGATGTTGGAAGCCTGAAGGCCTTTTTTACCCTGAGTCACTTCAAAGCTGACTTTTTGACCGTCTTGCAGGGTCTTGAAGCCTTCAGCTTGAATTTCGGAGAAGTGGGCGAACAGATCGTCTCCGCCGTCATCAGGAGAGATGAAGCCGAAGCCTTTAGTGTCGTTGAACCACTTAACAGTGCCAGTTGCCATTTTCTATTTCCTTAACGTGCTTAGTAATCACGGGCAACTCTATTGTCCACCCGCTACAATTACTCTAGATGTAAACACGGCTGTCGTCCAGCGACATTCCTAAGATTTTTTATTTGGTTGCGAGCAAGCACAAATGATGCAGTTAGGTTTTATTGATGCGCAGTTTATTTCCTTTTTGGTAGCGATCACGTTGCTGACGATAAGCCCCGGTGTTGATACGTTGCTGGTGATACGCAATACGGCCCGCGGAGGCATCCGCGATGGGGTCACCACGAGTTTAGCTATCTGCTGCGGCCTGTTTGTGCATGCCACGATTTCTGCATTGGGCATTTCGTTGATCCTGCTCCAGTCGGCCTGGGCGTTTCATATGCTGAAGCTGCTGGGGGCGGGCTACCTAATTTGGCTGGGTATTACCAGCTTGTTAGCAGCGCGGAAAGGCCAGCCACTGCCGGTTAATGGTGTGCTAGAAGGTGTGCCTGCCGTTTCGCGCTGGCAGCCGGTTAAAGAGGGTTTTTTGTCCAATGTGTTGAACCCCAAAACCGTGGTGTTCTACATGGCCTTTTTGCCTCAGTTCATCGCTCCTGGCGATCCTGCGCTACTGAAGTCGCTATGGCTGGCGGGAGTGCACTTTATCATCGCCAATATTTGGCAAATCAGCGTGGTCATGATGGTGGGAAGTGCCGGCAAATGGTTGGCTAACGCACGTTTTGCGCAAGCGCTTAATGCCGCTACGGGCAGTGTATTGGTGGTGTTTGGTATTCGGCTGGCATTAACACAGCGCCCGGTATAAACCAGGCGCTGGTAATATGGTAAGTAGAGAAGGGCTTAGCGGCGGGCCAGCAGGGCTCGGTCGTAGCGTACCTGCTGCTCGTTATCGCTAAGCAGTGAAACGCCTTCGCTGCTGCCACCGTTAGCGAGGCTTTCAAAAATCACCCGATAGCTAAGCACCGCCTGCACGTAGTCACGAGTTTCGCGGAAGGGGATGCTCTCTACAAAGAGATCAAAGGCCTCTACGCCATCGCCCAGCCACTGATCGACGCGGCCAGGGCCCGCATTATAAGCCGCTGCGGCGGCCAGTCGATTGCCCTGGTAGCGTTGCAGCTTGTCGCGCAGGTAGGTGCTGCCCAGGCGAATATTAAGCTCTGGGTCGAGGACGCCGTAGGGGCCAGGATCGCTAATGCCCAATTCGCGACTGACTTGGCTGGCGGTACCGGGCATTAGCTGCATTAATCCACGCGCCCCTGCGGGTGAAAGGGCGTTAGGGTTGTAAGCGCTTTCACGCCGAGTAATGGCCATCAATAGGTATGGATCCACACCGGTGAGACGGCCCCAATGTTGAAAGCTGTCGTGGTAGGCCTGGGGGAAGCGCCAATCCAAGGCGTCCCACATTTCAGCGGCAATGGTGGTTTGCACCAGGCGTGCATGCCACTGCTGCTGAGCGGCATAGTCGGCTAGCGCTCGTGCTTGTTGCGGCGAACCGCTCTGCACCGCGTGCAGCCACTCACTGTTGGCGAGACCATCCTCACCAATGCGTAGCAAGGCCTCGGTGCGCTGAACGGCGGGTAGTTGGGCAATACGTTGACGCGACGCTTCGTCAAAATGATTGCGTTCAAGATTCAGTTGATAGGGTTGGCCGAGCTTTTCTGCTGCTGCAAAGCCGTAAAAACTGCGATCCTGCGCAGCCTGTTGGTAGCGTGCTTCGGCGGCCGCCTGGTTGCCAAGCTGCTCATTGGCGCGGCCCAGCCAATACTGCCAACGGCTATTCTCCTGCTGGATAGCGGGCATTTCGGCAATCCAGTAGAGCACTCCGTTCCAATCCCGGCTAGCCAGCGCATTGCGGACACGCAGCTCTAATACGCGCTCGCTTTCCAGGCCCGGTAGCACGCTGTCAACCCAGCTTAGCGTGCCCGGTACATTGCGCACCAGGGCGTAAAAAGCCAGTTCTTCTTCAATAGCTTGACGGTCACTGGGCAGCAGGTTTAAACGCGACGAGAGCGTCTGCCAGGCGGCAAAGGCTGCAGGCGTATCTTCACGGGTGTAACGCTGCATGGCGGCCCGGTAGAAGCTTGCCGTGGCGGCACACTCGGGGCCTAGGCAACTGGGCGCCTGGGTAATGGCGCTGCTGCGCGCGGTGACACTATCCACCGTCTCTAGAGCGGTTTGCCACTGGCTGCTTAATAGCCCACCAAGATAGCTCGACAGGCGTGTTTCTCCCGCCTGCCAGGCGAGCATTTTACGCTCCCAAATAGCTGTGGCATCAATAGTGCCATTGGCCCGCAGGCGTGCAAATAGCGGGTCGCAAGCATTAGGCTGCGAGCTGCCTACGCGCCATAAAGCCAACCCCGCTTCGCTCGCCTGCTGAGGCTGCTCATCCAGCAGCGCCGTGTAGTAGTAGCACTGGCGAACCGTGCCCGCAGGCTCGCCATCGGCCACTGCCAGCAGGTCGCTATAGCGGCCCGCATGGCCATACTTTGCGATCGCTTGACCACGCAGCCACCCTGCTAGAGGAGAGTCTGCGTGCTGGTCGATAAATTGATGCACCCTTTCAGGAGCCACGTTAGGCAATTGCCCCCTTAAGCGGTGGTACTCCACATAGCCACGCAGCGGGTGGTCTTCAATTGAGCGCTCATCGACCCGTGCCCACTGCTGCTCGCGGGCAGCAGCGAGGGCATCGCGTAACTCACTATCGGATGCGGCCCACGAAAATGCAGGTAATCCCGCCAGTAGTGCTGTACACAGCACGCGGGCGGTATGGCGAAATGGCGAAACCAACATGGTGCTCTCTCTCTGTAAATCGGTGTCACTTAATCGGGGCTCGGGAGCAGCCCACGCAGTTTGCGGTGCAACCGCTATACTGAACGAATATTAGCCGTCATGATCTGACAGCCCAGATACTAAAAGGATTTAATTACCTATGGCCCCATTATCCACTTGGTCGTTGCTGCGTCGACTCAAATCACGCGTTTGGGCGACAAAACGTATAGTGCGTGCTTTAAAACTGTTTATCCCCATGACGCGAGACGTCATGCGTGGCGATTTTCGGCCTATTCCCTGGTCGGCATTCGGCATGATGGCATTAGCGCTGGGTTATTTGGTACTGCCGTTCGATCTGATACCCGATTTTCTGATGCTAATCGGCGTGGTGGATGACGTGCTGATTGTCGGCTGGCTGCTCAATCGTATCGATCAGCGCCTGGAAGGCTATCGAGCCTGGAAATATACCGATCCCGATATGACGCCTTCTTGACCCCAGCGGCTTGCTACCCCCAGTGGCTTCTTGATCAAGGCTGCTTGAAAAATCGCTGCCTATCCCCATATCTACTCCACGAAACCATTTTATCCCATTGCATGTACACGCAGAGGGATGCGACTCAACGTGATTGATAAGGGCTAAGCGCATGACTACAGCTACCCACGAACAAGCGACTGATAAATCGGCTAACCACGAAGAAACGCTAGGCTTTCAAACGGAAGTTAAGCAACTGCTGAATTTGATGATTCACTCCCTGTACTCTAACCGGGAGATTTTCTTACGCGAGCTTATCTCAAACGCCGCCGACGCCTGCGATAAGCTACGTTACGCGGCTCTCGATAACGATGCGCTCTACGAAGGCGACAGCGAACTACGCATTGAAATCGAACACGACCGCGATGCCAACACTATCACCCTACGTGATAATGGCGTTGGCATGAACCGGGAAGACGTGATCGCCAACTTGGGTACCATTGCGCGTTCCGGTACCGCTGAGTTTCTCAAGCAGCTCTCTGGTGAGCAGCAGAAAGACGCCAAGCTAATCGGTCAGTTCGGCGTTGGTTTCTACTCGGGTTTTATCGTCGCTGATGAAATTTCGGTGCGCACCCGCAAGGCGGGTACAGACGCTTCAGAAGGCGTTGAGTGGCGCTCGAAAGGGGAAGGTGAATTTACCGTTGCCGATATTGAGCGTGCTCAGCACGGCACAGAAATCACTCTGCATCTGAAAGAGGACGCCAAAGAGTTTGCTGACGACTATCGGCTGCAGGGCTTGGTTCGTAAGTACTCGGATCATATCGAAGTCCCCGTGCGCATGCCGAAAACAGAAACGGCGAAGGACGACGAGGGCAATCCTATCGAGGGTAGTGAAGTGACTACCTGGGAAACCGTTAACGAGGCGACGGCGCTGTGGTCGCGTCCCAAGAGCGAGGTTTCCGACGATGAGTACAAGGCGTTCTACAAGCACGTTGCCCACGATTTCTCTGACCCGCTGACCTGGAGCCACAACAAGGTCGAAGGCAAGCTCGAATACACCAGCCTGCTCTATGTACCGGGTCGTGCACCTTTTGACCTGTTTGAGCGCGACGGTGCCCGGGGCGTTAAGCTCTACGTTCAGCGTGTCTTTATTATGGACGATGCCGAACAGTTCCTGCCGCTCTACCTGCGCTTTATCAAAGGCGTACTGGATACCCGCGAACTGTCGCTAAACGTATCCCGTGAGCTGCTCCAACAGGATCCCAATGTTGATAAGATCAAATCGGCGCTTACTAAGCGCGGTTTGGATATGTTGAAGAAGCTGGCCAAAGATAAAGAGCAGTACCAGACGTTCTGGAATACCTTTGGTAGCGTGTTGAAAGAAGGGCCGGGCGAAGACCCCTCTAATCGGGAAAAAATTGCTGGTCTGCTGCGCTTTGCCTCAACCCATGCCGATACGGCTGCCCAGGAGCACGGGCTGGCAGACTATGTCGAGCGCATGAAAGAGGGGCAGCAGAAGATTTATTACGTCGTAGCTGATAGCTTCAATGCGGCGAAAAACAGCCCTCACCTGGAGATCTTCCGCAAAAAAGGCATCGAAGTTCTGCTGTTGTCTGACCGTATCGATGACTGGTTGATGAGCCATCTGACTGAATTCGACGGTAAAACCTTTGCTGATGTGGCCAAGGGCGAGCTTGATCTTGGCGATGTGGAAGACGAAGCAGAGAAAAAAGCTCAGGAGGAGACCGCTAAAGCCAAAGAGGAACTGGTGAAGCGCGTAAAAGAAGCGCTGGGCGATGGTGTTCAAGAGGTAAAAGTGACTCACCGCCTTACCGATTCACCGGCCTGCGTCGTGCTACCCGAGCATGAAATGGGCTACCAGATGCGCCGCATTATGGAAGCCGCCGGTCAGCCGCTGCCCGAGGTGAAGCCGATTCTTGAGCTTAACCCTAGCCACGCGCTGGTAGCGCGTTTGGAAGGGGCTGAAGGCGATCAATTTGGACAGTTAGCCCACATCCTGCTCGATCAGGCAATTATTGCAGAGGGCGGCCATCTGGATGACCCGGCTGCCTACGTGAAACGTCTGAATAGCGTCTTGACGGCTTAATGAGCCAATAACGTCAGACATGCGGCCCGCTTGGATTTCCAAGCGGGCCGCATCTGTTAGTGAAGATGCTATGGGTGAAGATGCTAAAGTACCCAGTAAATGTAAGAGACTAACGATCAGGATATCGTCATGGCTGAGCAGCAAACCAATGTCCCAGTGACAACCAACGTAGCGGTGCTGGGAGGCGGTAGTTTTGGTACGGCGCTAGCGAGCATTGCCGCCGATAATGGTGCCCGCGTTCGTCAGTGGATGCGTGACGAAACGCTGGTCACACAAATCAACCAAGAGCACCGTAACGGTCGTTATCTGCCCCACTATGCAATGAATCCGGCCGTGGAGGCCTCAACCGACCTTCAAGCCGTGCTGGCCGACGCGGAGCTAGTACTCATCGCTATTCCATCAAAGGCCTTTCGCAGCGTTGTGCAGGCGGCGAAAGCGTGGTTGAGGCCCGAGCAGATACTGGTCAGTACCACCAAGGGGATCGAGCAGGAAGGCTTTCTGTTGATGAGCCAAGTACTCGAGCAGGAAACGGGCTTTAGTCACATTGGCGTGATTGCGGGCCCAAATCTGGCCTCTGAAATTGCCGATAAGCAGTTAACCGCTACCGTGATTGCCAGCGCTGACCCGCTTACCCGCACCCGCGTACAGCAAGTATTGGGCTGCCGTTACTTTCGTGTTTATGCTAGCGATGACCGTCATGGTGTTGAACTGGGTGGTGCACTGAAAAATATCTATGCGATTGCCGCCGGTATGGCGGCGGCGCTGGGCATGGGCGAAAACACCCGCAGCATGCTGATGACTCGCGCCTTAGCCGAAATGAGCCGCTTTGCCGTTGCCCAGGGGGCTAACCCAATGACCTTTTTAGGTCTGGCGGGGGTGGGGGATTTGATCGTTACCTGCTCGTCTAACCTGTCGCGTAATTATCGTGTTGGCTACGCCATGGGCGAAGGGCGTACGTTGGAAGAGGCGGTTGATGCCCTTGGCCAGGTCGCAGAAGGGGTAAACACCGTTAAACTGGTATGCGCTAAAGCGAGTGAAATGGGTGTTTATATGCCGTTGGCGGAAGGTCTCAATCATGTGCTGTTTGACGGCGTGCCCGCCCAGGAGATGGCGCGCACCCTTATGATGGGTGAGCAGAGTAGCGATGTAGAGTTTATTCTGCCCCGTGAAGCCGTACAGCAGGCCCATCGAGACCAAGCTCCTCACAACCACGCTTCTAAGAACCAGGCTTCTAAGGGCCAGGTTTCTAAGGACAAGGGAGGCAGGGATGCCTGATGTGTTGATTATGCGCCACGCTGAGGCCGCACCGGGGTATCCCGACCAAGCGCGTCGATTAACGCCTCATGGTGAGCAGGAGGTCAAAAAAATGGCCCGTTGGCTGACTGAGCGCGTGGCTGATGGGGAGCTGTTTATGCCGAGAATTTATGCCAGCCCCTATTCTCGCGCGCAGCAAACCGCGCAAACGCTATGTGATGCGCTGGGAGCCTCGCTGGAAACGCTGGATTTTATCACTCCGGATGACTCGCCTCATGCAGTAAGCGACTGGTTGCTTGAACAGCCTGAAGGTGCGCCGATCATGCTGGTCAGCCATATGCCGCTGGTAGGCGAACTGGCGGGGTTGTTAGTAGAGGGCAGCCCTGCCCAGGGGCTTGGCTTCCCTACCGCCGCCATCGCCGAGCTTGAGGCCGACGTATGGGCGGCAGGTTGTGCGCAGTTGAAGCGATTTACCCAGCCCAGCCAGTTGGCCTAGTTCAAATGTGTGTCATTAAAAAAGGCTGCCTAGGCAGCCGCTAGTATTTGGAAACTTTCAGATCCGAATCAGCTCGTAGCGGGGGTCTTTCGCCAGGGATGGCGAAAGTAGCGCCCAGGGAAGGGTTTACAGCGCCCCCGCCAAGAGTTGTTCGGATCGTCCAAAACTGCTGTTACAGCAGCGCGTCGAGCTTCTCTTTTAGCAAGCCGTTCACCTGCTGTGGGTTGGCGGTGCCGCGTGACGCCTTCATCACCTGACCAACAAAGTAGCCGATCATTTTGCCGCGTTTTTCCGGCTCCGAGTCGCAGTACTGGGCGACCTGAGCGGGGCTGTCGGCAATCACTTGGTCGATCATTGCTTCAATGGCGCCGGTGTCGGTCACCTGCTTGAGGCCTTTTGCGTCAATCACCTCATCGGCGGACTCACCCTGACCGTTCCACAGCGCCTGAAAAACCTCTTTAGCGGCTTTGCCGTTAATGGTGTCATCCAGTACGCGGCTGATCAGCTCGCCTAGCTGGCGCGCTGAGATCGGGCTATTGGCAATGCTCAGGTTTTCGCGGTTAAGTGCCCCGGAAAGTTCACCCTGTACCCAGTTAGCTGCCTGCTTGGCATCGCCGCACTCACTATGCACCGCTTCAAAGAATTCGGCCATATCGCGACTGGCGGAGATGACATTGGCGTCATAAGCAGACAGACCCAGCTCGTTCTGGAAGCGCTCACGCTTATCTGCTGGCAGCTCGGGCAACTGGCCACGCAGGTGGTCAAGATAAGCTTGGTCAAGCACCACCGGCAGCAGGTCAGGGCAGGGGAAGTAACGGTAGTCGTTGGCCTCCTCCTTGGTACGCATGCTGCGGGTTTCATCACGGTCTGGGTCAAACAAGCGGGTTTCTTGAACCACGCTGCCGCCATCTTCGATCAGCTCAATTTGTCGCTCAACCTCAAAGGCAATGGCGCGCTCGACAAAACGGAAAGAGTTAACGTTTTTAATCTCAGCGCGGGTGCCAAAGGCTTCCTGACCTTTGGGGCGTACCGAGACGTTAACGTCGCAACGCATGGAGCCTTCCGCCATATTGCCGTCGGAAATGCCCAGGTAAGTAACGATCGAGTGAATCGCTTTGAGATACGCCGCGGCCTCTTTGGCGCTACGCATATCCGGCTCGGAGACGATCTCCAGTAGCGGCGTGCCAGCACGGTTCAAGTCGATACCGGTCATGCCGTGAAAATCTTCATGCAGCGATTTACCGGCATCTTCCTCAAGGTGGGCATGGTGAATGCGGATACGCTTGGTGCTGCCATCTTCCAGCGTAATCTCAACATCGCCAGGGCCGACGATGGGATGGTACATCTGGCTGGTTTGATAACCCTTGGGCAGGTCGGGGTAGAAGTAATTTTTACGGTCAAACACCGAGACTTCGGCGATATCCGCATGCACCGCCAGGCCAAACTGCACGGCCATGGCCACGGCCTGCTCATTGAGCACTGGCAGCACGCCAGGTAGGCCTAAATCCACCGCGCAGGCCTGGGTGTTTGGCTCGGCGCCAAACGCCGTTGAGGCACCGGAAAAGATTTTTGAACGCGTTGCGAGCTGAACGTGGACTTCAAGCCCAATCACGGTTTCCCATTGCATTAGGCGTACTCCTCGGCAAAGGCAGGACGTTGTAAGTGCCAGTCGGTCGCTTGCTGAAACTGGTGAGCGACGTTAAGCAGCTGCGCTTCGGCAAAGTGGGTGCCCAGAATCTGGAGACCAACGGGGCGGCCACCGGCCAAACCCGCCGGCACGCTGATGCCGGGAATGCCCGCTAGGTTCACCGCGATAGTGTAGATATCCTGCAGGTACATCGACACCGGATCTTTTTTGGCACCCAGGTCAAACGCGGGGGTAGGCGAGGCGGGGCCCATCAGCACGTCGACGTCTTCAAAGGCGTCCAGGAAGTCCTGACGGATCAAACGGCGCACCTGCTGGGCTTTGGTGTAGTAAGCGTCAAAGAAGCCTTCAGAGAGCGTGTGAGTGCCGATCAGGATGCGTCGTTTAACTTCTTCGCCGAAGCCTTCAGCCCGCGAACGTGTGTAGAGGTCAATCAAATCGCTGGGATTGTCGCAGCGGTGACCAAAACGCACACCGTCGTAGCGGGACAGGTTGGAAGAGGCTTCCGCGGGGGCGATCACGTAGTAGGCCGGAATCGCATAGTGGGTATGCGGTAGGCTGACCTCACGAACCGTCGCGCCTAGGGATTCGTAAACTTTTACCGCCTCACGGACGGCTTTTTCGACATCAGGGTCTAAACCATCGCCGAAATACTCTTTGGGAAGCCCGATCTTGAGGCCCGAGAGGGGGGCATTAAGGCCTTCCACATAGTCGGGTACGCCGCGGGCAACGCTGGTGGAATCGCGGCCGTCATGGCCCGCAATAACACCCAGTAGGTGGGCGCAATCTTCGGCGCTGCGCGCCATGGGGCCAGCCTGATCAAGGCTTGAGGCGTAGGCAATAATGCCGAAGCGCGACACACGACCATAGGTGGGCTTTAAACCGGTGATGCCACAAAATGCCGCGGGCTGGCGAATCGAGCCGCCGGTGTCGGTACCCATGGCGGCGGGCACCAAACCAGCTGCGACTGCTGCTGCGCTGCCGCCGGAGCTGCCGCCGGGCACCGCTGTCAGATCCCAGGGATTTTTGACCGGGCCGTAGTAGCTGTTTTCGTTGGAGGAGCCCATGGCGAACTCGTCCATATTGGTTTTGCCCAGGCTGATCGTGCCCGCCGCGTTGAGCTTTTCAACCACGGTGGCGTTATAGGGAGCGATAAAGTTATCCAGCATTTTTGAGCCGCAGCTGGTTTTTACGCCCTGGGTACAAAAAATATCTTTCAACGCCAGGGGGATGCCCGCCAGCGGCCCAGCCTTGCCCGCCGCTCGGGCGTGGTCGGCTACTTCAGCCTGTTTCAGCGCTTGCTCGGCGGTCACGCTGATAAAACTATTCAGCTTGCCGTCAGCCTGTTCGATACGCTGCAAATAGTGAGCGGTCAGCTCGCGGCTTGAGAACTCACCGCTTTTTAGCGCGGCGGCGAGTTGCGTTAAGGTTTTCTCGTACATGACCCAGAAGCTCCGTTCAGGGGAGAAAAAAAGAGGCAATAGTGGTGGCTTGATTAAATATTCGTGCGTTGTTACTCAGCGTACTTATTCAACGACGCGGGGCACGAGATACAGGCCATTTTCCACTGCCGGAGCACAGCGCTGAAACGTGTCGCGCTGGTTGGTTTCCGTCACTTCATCGGCGCGCAGTCGCTGGGTCGCATCTAGCGGATGGGCGAGCGGCGTAACGCCTTCAGTATCGAGGCTTTGTAGCTGGTCGACCATGTCCAGAATCCGGCTTAGGTCGTCTACAAAGCCGCTGGCTTGGTCATCGCTGACAGCGAGTCGGGCCAAGTGAGCGGCCCGGCGCACATGAGATTCTTCAAGCGCCATGATCGATATTTCCTCATAAACGTGATGGAACATAATCGGCTTTAAGCGGTATACATACCGATATCAAAAAAACGTCTTGTGTTGCAGACGTGGAAAATAGCCGCAAAAGGTACCACATCTTGGCCTTAACGGGCAGTGTTAGGCGCGACTCGTGCTTGCTGCCAGGGGGTTGCGGTGATACCGTTTGCATCCGCACAGGGTTCCCGGTCTGCACTAGGTAACAACATCCATGTTTAAACGTTTGAGGGGGCTGTTTTCCAGCGATCTATCGATCGACTTGGGTACGGCCAACACACTGATTTATGTTCGCGGTCGCGGTATCGTGCTCGATGAGCCGTCCGTGGTTGCTATCCGCCAGTCTGGCAATATGCGCAGCGTCGCGGCAGTTGGTACTGATGCCAAGCGAATGCTGGGGCGTACGCCCGGCAATATTACCGCGATTCGGCCGATGAAAGATGGCGTTATTGCCGACTTCACCGTCACCGAGCAGATGCTTCAGCACTTTATCCGTAAAGTTCACCAAAGCACCTTCTTAACCCCCAGTCCACGCGTTCTGGTATGCGTTCCTTGCATGTCAACACAAGTAGAACGTCGGGCGATTCGTGAGTCTGCCGAAGGGGCAGGTGCCCGCGAGGTGTTCTTGATCGAAGAACCCATGGCGGCGGCAATTGGCGCTGGCCTTCCGGTTGATGAAGCGCAGGGGTCGATGGTGGTGGATATCGGTGGTGGTACCACTGAAATCGCGATTATTTCACTCAACGGCGTGGTCTACTCCGAATCGATTCGGGTGGGCGGCGACCGCTTTGATGAGGCCATTACTGCCTATGTACGTCGTCACTACGGCAGCCTGATAGGCGAAGCGACAGCCGAGCGCATCAAGGAAGAGATTGGTTGCGCCTACCCCGGTGGCGAACTGCGCGAAATTGACGTGCGCGGTCGTAATCTGGCCGAAGGCATTCCACGCAGCTTCACGCTCAATTCCCACGAAACCCTGGAAGCATTGCAAGAAACCCTGGGTTCTATCGTGGCCGCAATTAAGAGCGCCCTTGAGCAGTCACCGCCTGAGTTGGCATCCGACATCGCTGAGCGAGGCTTGGTGCTAACGGGCGGTGGGGCGCTGTTGCGAGACCTGGACAAGCTGATCGCTGAAGAGACAGGGTTGCCGGTAATTGTTGCCGAAGACCCGTTGACCTGCGTTGCTCGCGGCGGTGGTAAGGCGCTGGAGATGATTGATCAGCACACCTTTGAGTTGCTGTCGAGCGACTAATCGCAGCGGTTAATTGCGGGGGGATTGCCTATTAAACCGCTGTTTTCGCACGGGCCACTGCCGGGCTACCGGCTGTTTTTTTGCGTCTTGGCCGCCAGTGCATTGATGTTTGTCGACCAGCATTTCACGCGTATGGAGAAAGTGCGCGCGCAAATGTCGATGGTCGTTGCTCCTATTCAATGGGTCGTCAGTGTGCCTAGCGACCTGTTGAATTGGGGGTCGCTTGCGCTCTCCGATCAGCAGGCGTTGGTGGATGAAAACCGTCGCCTGCGTGAGCAGATTCTCACCCTTTCCCATCGTGGTCAGCGAATGGCGAATTTGACCGCGGAAAACAGCGAGCTGCGCGAATTGCTAAAAGCCGCGAAGCGGCGTGATATTCCTTATATCACCGCCGAACTGTTGTCGCTTGATAACGACCCCTTTAGTCATCAGATGGTGATTAATCGCGGCCATCGCAATGGCACCTACGTGGGGCAGCCGGTGATTGATGCCTCGGGCTTGGTGGGGCAAATTACCGCGGTCTCTGCCTACTCAAGTCGGGTACTGCTGTTAGCTGATGCCAGTCATGCGTTGCCGGTTCAGTTAAACCGCAATGGCTTACGTTTTATCGTCCAAGGGGCGGGGCGTTACAGCAGCGTTAATGTGATGCACGTACCTGATACGGCTGATATCCGTGAAGGTGATTTACTGACCACATCGGGCTTGGCTGGACGCTTTCCTCCGGGTTACCCCGTGGCGCGAGTCACCGAGGTGTTTCACGATCCGGGGCAGCCTTTTGCTCGCGTGACGGCCGAACCGATGGCTCAACTGCAGCGCTCGCGTCATTTCTTGCTACTTTTTCCGCCCCCGCGAGAGGAGGTAGAAGAACATGCCTGGGATGAGACGCTGGATATCTCCGCAGAGGCCTTGCGCTCTTCACTCCAGCTTTCAACAAGCCCCAACAATGCGTTGCGCGACTCAAATGCATCATCTCAAGAGGTGCCCTGATGCCACGAGCACCGATTGTTCCGCTAGTGATTATTTGGTTTAGTTTGGTCTTGGCTCTTTGCTTGCAGGTGATGCCGCTGGCCGATGGCTGGCAGGTATATCGCCCCGAGTGGTTAGGGCTGATGCTGATCTACTGGTGTATGCGCACACCCGACAGAGTCGGCGTTTTTCATGGCTTTGTGCTGGGGATTTTGATGGATTTAATTGAAGGCACCGTGCTGGGCCAGCATGCGCTTATTTATGCATTGCTGGCCTTCCTGTGTGCGCTGGTCTATCCCCGCTTCCGTGCTTATTCACTGGTACAGCAGTCAGCGCTGGTGTTGGTGCTGTTGGGCTTGATGCAATTAGTTGCTCAATGGCTACGCACTATCGTGGGTGATTTTTCGATTCATTTAGCCTTTTTGATTCCCGCGCTGATCAGTGCGTTGCTATGGCCATGGCTAGCGACGATGTTCCAGGCATTAGAGCGTCGGTTGGCTGCTTCATGACTGCGCCTGTTTTGTGTTTAGCGTCTGCCTCTCCACGCCGTCGAGCTTTGCTGGCATCCATTGGTGTTCCGGTCACGGTTCACCCTTGTGATATTGATGAGACACTGCAGGTGGGTGAGTCGGCTCAAGCGTATGTGCAGCGCTTAGCAGTTGCCAAAGCCGAGGCAGCAGCCCCTTTTACCCACTTGCCTATCCTAGGTTCAGATACCGCTGTGGTGGTCGATGGGCGTATCCTAGGTAAACCAGCGAATGCTGAGGAGGGCGCCGAGATGCTGCGGCTGCTTTCGGGGCGGTGCCACGAGGTGCTTACCGCTGTGGCGATAAGTGGGCCAGAAGGTATGCTCTCCTCCTGCGTGACTACTCAGGTGACAATGCGTGAGATAAGCGCTGATGAAATCGTTGCCTATTGGCGCACGGGTGAACCTGCTGATAAGGCTGGTGGCTACGCAATACAGGGGTTAGCCGCCATATTTGTAAAACAGATTCAAGGCAGTCACTCAGCAGTGGTAGGGCTACCGCTGTATGAGACGACGCACTTGCTATGCCGACAGGGAGTTCCTATCTGGCAGCGTGTTTAATTCTCTAGATATAGAGGGCAACGCCGCCTGTATCGCTGGCAAGGAATACGTCAACCAACAAGGAATTTTGCATGAGCGGTGAAGTTCTCATCAATTTAACGCCAATGGAAACCCGCGTCGCGCTGGTTGAAAATGGCGTTTTGCAAGAGGCACTGATCGAGCGTTCCCGTCGGCGTGGCATCGTGGGCAATATCTACAAAGGCAAAGTAGTGCGTGTGTTGCCTGGTATGCAGGCTGCCTTTGTTGATATTGGCTTAGAGCGGGCGGCATTTATTCATGCCCACGAAGTGATGCCACCCGGCACGCCGCTCGATGAGCAGCAGACCATCGGCCAGTTGCTTCATGAAGGCCAGGCGTTGGTGGTGCAGGCGACCAAAGACCCTATTGGAAGTAAAGGTGCGCGCTTAACCACGCACCTCTCGATCCCTTCCCGCTATTTGGTGTATATGCCTGACTCGCCGCATCACGGCGTTTCGCAACGCATCGAGGATGAGCGTGAACGCGAGCGTTTAAAAGCCCTGCTGGATAACAGCGTGGCGGAGCAGACGCTGGAAGTGACGGGTGGCTTTATTGTCCGAACTGCCGCGGAAGGCGTAGGTGACGAAGAGCTAAAAGGCGATATGCACTTTCTGTTGCGGCTGTGGCGTAAGGTGAGTGAGCGTAAAGTCACCGCGACGCCACAAAGCGTCATTTATGATGATTTGCCGCTCTTTATGCGCACTCTGCGCGACGTAATGCGCGACGATATTGAAAAAGTGCGTATCGACTCGCGGGAAAACTTCGTCAAACTGGTCGAGTTTGCCGAAGAGTTTATGCCCGATGCCGTTGAGCGGATTGAGTACTACCCAGGTGAGCGCCCCATCTTTGATCTCTACAGTGTCGAGGATGAGATCCAGAAAGCCTTGGGTCGCAAGGTGCAGCTGAAATCCGGTGGCTATCTGGTGATTGACCCCACCGAGGCAATGACCACCATTGATGTTAATACCGGCGGCTATGTGGGTCACCGCAACCTTGAAGAGACCATTTTCAAAACCAACCTTGAGGCGGCCACGGCGATTGCCCGCCAACTTCGGTTGCGCAACCTGGGCGGTATCATCATTATCGACTTTATCGATATGAACGATGTTGAGCATCAGCGGCAAGTGTTGCGAGTATTGGAAAAAGCCTTAGAGCGCGACCACGCTAAAACCAAGTGTACCGGTGTTACCGAGCTTGGCTTGGTTCAGCTTACCCGCAAGCGCACCCGGGAGAGCCTAGAGCAAACGATGTGTGAAGCGTGCCCAACCTGCAGTGGGCGCGGCACACTTAAAACGCCTGAGACTGTCTGCTACGAAATTTTCCGTGAGATTCTGCGCGAAGAGCGTGCCTACAGTGCTGAAACTTATATGGTGCTTGCATCGCAGCCCGTTGTTGACCGCTTACTAGATGAAGAGTCAGCGGCAGTGGCTGACCTGGAGACGTTTATCAATAAAACGATCCGTTTTCAGGTTGAGCAACACTACTCCCAAGAGCAGTACGATATTGTGCTGATGTAACCATGCTGACTCGTTCGCTGGTGCGTTGGAGTTTGCTGATAGCGGCCTGGCTTTTGGGCAGCGCGGCTGTGCTGCTGTTGCTGCTGCGTCTAGCGATCAGCCAATCCGATGCCCTTACCCCCCACATTGAAGCGTTACTTGAGGCGCGCATTGGCGTGCCGGTGACCATCGAGCGCTTATCGCTATCGCTAGCGCGTAGCGATCTACTGCTACGGCTTGACGGGGTGAACGCGGAAACCCCCGATGGCCAAGCACTCTTTTCCCTTGAGCATGCGGGGCTGCGCTTAGATACCTGGGCGTCGTTTGCCAATCTGGCACCGATTTTTAGTGATGCGCGTATCAGTGGTACACAGTTTCACCTCTATCAAGGTTCGGGGAGGTCTTTACAGTGGCCTGAGCCTGCGGAGTTACCGCTATTGATGGCAGCAGAACCCGATGTGGATCTGGCCACAATTGATAGCTGGGCGGGCTTGATTCTACGCCAACGCCTGTGGGTGGATGACACGCGGGTTGTACTGCACGGCAAAGACGACACCGTGATGCTGCATGCTCAGACACTGCTGCTGACCGGTGATGAGCGGCGCACAAGGTTAGAGGGCGCCATCAATATTGCCCCATCGTTAGAGCAGGCTCGCGATATAGACCTTCCTGCGGCGGAAATGAAGGTCGAAATGCAGCCCGGCCGACGAGGTTTTAGCGATTTTTCGGCAGCACTGCAGTTGGATATTCAGCTTGATCAGTTAGTGGTTCTGGCGGATATGTTTCGACCTGATCATGCCGCCTATTTAGAGCAAGCCGGTGGCAGTGCGCGGCTATGGGGGCGTTGGAGCGCTGGACGCCTTGAGGAAGCTCGTGTTGCCGTCGACGTTCCACAGTTGACGCTTCGCCACCAGGTTCAGTACGCGGTGTTAAGAGATATTAAGGCTAATGGCCTGTGGCAGCGCGACGGCGAAGGTGGTGAGGCGTGGCTAAGCGGCGACGCGGAGAGCGTTGAGTGGGCCCAGCCCCCTGGAGGTAACGTTGGGCCAGCGTTGCCACGCCACTGGCATGCCACCCACCAACCAGGACAGTGGGAAGTGCGCACCAGCGCCTTTGAGCTTGCCTCGCTGACCGCTTGGCGTGACTACGTATTGCTCCCTGAATCCGTCACCCGGGTATTG
This sequence comes from Halomonas sp. ATBC28, assembly GCF_005937175.1. NCBI lineage: Bacteria > Pseudomonadati > Pseudomonadota > Gammaproteobacteria > Oceanospirillales > Halomonadaceae > Halomonas > Halomonas sp. ATBC28. The sequence goes on from NZ_VCQL01000006.1 coordinate 157,821, forward strand.
CAAACCCTTGCTCCCCGTGGGCAAGTCGAGGGGTTGCACGTGGGGCAGCAGGATGGTCACTGGGGAGTGGATGCGGCGTTAACCGGCGTGGAGGTCTCACCGTGGCAGCAGGCACCGGGCGGAGGCCCGCTGGATGCCTGGGTACAGGCGCGGGATTTACGCGGCCGCGTGCTGTTTAGCAGCAACGGTGAAAGCACTCTCTACTTTCCTGAGTTTTTTGCCGCTCCCATGCAACTGCGACGTGCTGAAGGGGAAGTGGAGTGGGTATACGACGGCCCCAATACCATGGTGAGTGGCAAGCGCCTAAGCGTCGACTGGGACGGCGCCCAGATAGCGGGCGGCTTTGGTTTGGTGACGGGTAATCAGCGCGGGCATTTTGGTTTAGACCTCAATTTCAGTGACGTGGATGCTGTTGAGCGTCCGCTGGCCCAGTGGTTGCCGCTCAGCGTCATGGATGACGAGCTTCGCGAATGGCTGCTTAATGATATTGGTGGCTACGTGAGCGAGGGCTCCCTACAGCTTAGCCAACCATTAGGCGAAGGGGCGACCGCCAACGACTTTACTGCAACGCTCGCTCTGGCGGTGACCCAAGGACATTTGCCGATTGCGCCAGGCTGGCCACGTCTTGACGACGTCGAGGGGCGCTTAAAGTGGCAAAACAGAGTGTTAGAAGCTGAAATTGATAACGCTCTGAGCCATGGCATCACTGCTTCAGAGGGTGAGGTGGTGATGGAGGATGAGACGCTCAACCTTTCGGGGCAGTTAACATCGGATGGGCCAGCGCTGATATCATTTTTACAGGCAATGCCCGAGATTGATCTTTCCCCACTAAGTGATTTGCGCGTAACGGGTGGCGTTAACGGCGATATTGCGTTGTCGTTGCCGTTGGCAAACCCTGAAGCGCTGCAACTGGAAATCAATGCTCGGCCACGCTTTCCGGAAGTGGTGTATAAACCGCTCGATCTACGTCTTCAATCGGTTGAGGGGGATCTCGCCTGGCTTCAAAACGGGAAGAGTTCAGGTCTCGTCGGTGAGGTTAGTGGGCAGTTGCTGGGAGGCCCTATCAACGCTGATATTGATACTCAACGCAACGACATACAGCTGCAGGGGAGTGTCGCCACTGGGGCGCTTTTTGGGCTTGCAGGGTTGGATAGTCAAGGGCGTATGCCGCTAGAAGGACCGCTAGAGTGGCAGGGCAGTGTCGCCCTAACGCCAACGCCCATCCTGCGCTTGGAGAGTCGTTTAGTCGGCGTCACCAGTCATCTTCCCGAGCCCTTTGCAAAATCGCCACAGCAGGCCTGGCCCTGGACATTAACCGCCGATATGGACACAAAACGTATCGAAAGCCGCCTAGCCGATATCGCTTCTGCACGACTGCAACAGCTTAATGGCTCGCTTGCCGGGACGCTAAATTTAGGCAGCCAGGCGGTGCGCTTGCCCGACTGGCCCTCCCAGCCAGGGGTTAGTATCGATGCTGCCCTACCTCGCATTGACCCGCTAGCGTGGCAGCAGGCGATTTCACCGCTAATGCCCAGCGGGTTGCTCAGTGCGTCGGGTGGAGGTACTCAAATACCGTTGGCGGTCTCGTTAGCCACACCCTGTGTGGTTTACCAAAGGGAGTGTTTAGGCAGCCTTAACGCGTCGGGAGGCGTGAACGATGGCCGGATCGATTTGGGGCTAAGCGGTAATCTGGTCACTGGGCATTTACTGTACGATGCTCAATCACCGCAACCGTTAGATGTGGCCATTGAAGCGCTGGCGCTTGATCGCTTGCTGGCGTTAGCCAATGTTGAACACGACAGCGATGCTCCGATGCCAGACTCCTGGATGGAAACGGTCGACACCCAGCGCAAGGTGCCTGTGGCCATTCCTGATTGGCTAGCCGATGTGCCCAATGGACGATTACGCTTAGCCGAAATTGCTATGGGGCCGCGCCGCTTCGGCCCTTTGACTGCTTACTGGAAAACTGACGGCGAGCGTTTTTCGCTTACCCCCGTTGGCTTAACCCTGGGTCAGCTCTCTGCGCGAGGTGAGCTTTACTGGGAGGGGGACGCTGTTTCCAGTCATACCCGTGCGGACATTACGATTCAGGGTGGCGACATCGGCACCGCCCTTGAGCGTCTTGACCAACCGGTGGCCATGCGTAGCCGAAGTACCGATGTGGCTGCTTCGCTTGATTGGCCGGGGGCGCCCTGGCAGTTGGAGTTAAGCCGCTCAGATGGCTATATCAGTACCGACATTCGTGATGGCCGCTTTGTCACTCTGGAATCGGCACCTGCGCGCTTAATTGGCTTGCTCAATTTCGATAATATTTTACGTCGTCTACGCTTGGATTTTTCCGACGTTACCGGCCGCGGCACGGCATTTGACCGTGTTAAGGGGACGGCTGATGTTACTGGTGAGTTGCTGACGCTGCGCGGGCCATTGCAAATTGATACTCCGGCCACCACCCTAACGCTTACCGGCAGTGTCAACCTGGTGACGCGTGAACTTGACCAGCGGCTTGGCGTCACACTACCAGTGACGCAAAGTTTACCGATCGCGGCGATTGCCGTTGGCGCACCCATCGTGGGTGGCGCGCTGTTCCTTGCTGACCAGCTGTTTGGCGACGCCTTAGATCGCGCCACGACACTCCATTATCGCGTGCGAGGCCCTTGGACTTCGCCGCAGGTTACTTTAGAAGGCCCCCAATGACCGCATATAAAAGTGATGTAGATACGGCCGCCGCCATTCTGTTGACCCCCGGAGGACTCGATTTAGAGGCTCTGGAAACGGGGTTGGGCTACGCCATGGGCGCGGGCATTGACTATGCCGATCTCTATTTCCAGCGTACCTGGCAAGAGGGCTGGGTACTGGAGGATGGAGAGGTAAAAGAGGCCAGCTACAATATTGACGGTGGCGTCGGCGTACGCTCACTGGCAGGTGAAAAGACTGGCTTTGCCTACTCCAACCAAATAACGGCCGATGCGCTAATGGACACCGGCCGCACGGCGGCAGGCATCGTCCGCAGCGGTCAACGTCTGCCTGGACAGTTGGTGCGCCCGGTATCCGCCATGTCGCGCTATGCGGGAATCGACCCCCTGGCCGGGCTAAGCGCGGAAGACAAAGTCGCCATGCTAAAACAGGCTGACAAAATCGCGCGTGCTGCAGACCCGAGCATCAGTCAAGTGAGTGCTTCTCTTTCAGGTACCTACGAAGTAGTGCTGGTGAGGGCAAGCGATGGCACCTTGGCGGCGGATATTCGCCCGCTGGTGCGCTTTAATGTCAGCGTTATCGCGGTTAAAAATGGTCGTCGTGAGCGTGGCAGTGCGGGCGGCGGTGGCCGTTACTCCATGGCCAAGCTGCGCGATGACCAAGTTGCCGAGCAGTACGCCAAAGAGGCGGTGCGTCAGGCACTGGTCAACCTGGAAGCCGTCGATGCGCCCGCGGGGCAAATGCCTGTGGTGCTGGCGTCGGGGTGGCCGGGAATTTTGCTTCATGAAGCCGTCGGCCATGGTTTGGAAGGGGATTTCAACCGTAAGGGCAGTTCCGCTTTTGCTGGCAAAATGGGCGAGCGCGTGGCCGCAAAAGGCGTGACGATTGTCGATGATGCGACACTATCGGATTGCCGTGGCTCAATGAGCGTGGATGACGAGGGCACGCCGGGCCAATACACGCCGCTTATCGAAGACGGCATTTTGACCGGCTATATGCAGGACAAACTCAATGCCCGCTTAATGGGTATGGCTCCCACAGGCAATGCGCGACGCGAATCCTTTGCCCACCTGCCGATGCCGCGCATGACGAATACGGTCATGCTTGCGGGCCAAGATGAGCCCAGCGATATTATCAAAAGCGTTAAGCGCGGTATTTACGCGGTGAGCTTTGGGGGCGGGCAGGTGGATATCACCTCTGGCAAATTTGTGTTCTCTGCCAGCGAAGCCTACTTGATTGAAGACGGTAAGGTGACGGCGCCGGTGAAAGGCGCCACCTTGATTGGTAACGGGCCGGAAGCGATGCAGCGTGTTTCCATGATTGGCCATGATATGGCGCTGGATACCGGTATTGGCGTGTGTGGTAAAGAAGGGCAGGGCGTGCCGGTGGGTGTGGGCCAGCCCACCCTGAAATTGGATGAGCTGACCGTCGGCGGCACGCAGTCTTGATAGGCGGTCTTGAAAAGCCGTCTTAAAGAGGCTGCTTTTAAAGTGCGGTTTTTAAAGCGCTAAGGTTTCGCGCAGGTGTTTGAAGAGCTTGCGCGAGCTGGTCGGCGGTTTGCCCTGTTCGCGTTCCCGCTGGGCGTTGCGAATCAATTGACGCAGTGTCTGGCGATCGGCGTCGGGGTGCTCCGCCATAAACAGGTCAACTGCCGCATCGCCCTCGTCAATTAAGCGTTCCCGCCATTTTTCCAGTCGGTGGAACGCGTGGTCGCGCTGCTCTTGCTCCTGATCGATGGAGTCGAACACGGCTTGAATGGCGGTAAGATCCTCTTTACGGATCAGCTTACCGACATACTGCATATGGCGGCGGCGACCTTCATGGGAGCGAATACGCGAGGTTTCCTCGATAGCGCGTAGCATATCGTCAGAGAGGGGGAAACGGGCGCGTTCCGCCGGTCGCATGGCGATTAAGGTTTCCCCAAGTGCCTGTAAGGCATGCATTTCGCGTTTGAGTTGCGACTTGCTAGGGCGTTCTTCCTGTTCTTCTACTTCAACGGGATCGGGACGTTGCTTACGCATAGTGTGACTCACAGACAAGATTCGTGGCGGCATTATACCAGCTGCGAGTACAACATTGATTCGCCGATGACACTCTCTTGCAAGACTTTTGTTGAGAGGCATTCGGTTGAAATAGGAGGCCATATGGCACAGGCATTTGATGCATCCGCGCAGCAGTCGCTATTGACCGCGCGCGCCGAAGAGGCGTTAGCGCTGGCGAAGCGCTTGGGCGCGGATGCTGCCGAAGTAGGCGCAAGCGTCGATCAGGGTATAGGCGTTAGCGTACGCCTGGGCGAAGTTGAAACGGTTGAGTTATCCCGTGACCAAGGCATTGCCGTCACGCTATACGTGGGTCAACGTAAAGGCAGCGCTTCATCCACTGATGCCAGCAGTGCCTCGATCCAGGCAGCCGTAGAGAAAGCGCTGGCGATTGCCCGCTATACCGGCGAAGACCCGGCCGCAGGGCTGGCCGATGCCTCCCTTATGGCTACTGAGTTGCCCGATCTAAAAGTGCACTACCCCTGGGCGCTCACAACGGATGAGGCGATTGAGTTAGCGCTTGCCTGCGAGCAGGCGGGGCGAGACGTTGACGGCATCTCACAGTCAGATGGCGCGTCTCTCTCCAGTGGCGAAGGGGTGCGCGTTTACGCCAATAGCCACGGCTTTTTAGGTACCCAAAAGGGCAGTAGTCACTCTCTTTCTTGCATGCTGATTGCCCAAGACGCGAGCGGTATGCAGCGTGATTATGACTACACCTCTGCCCGTGACCCCAAGGCGCTACGTGACCCCGCTGAGGTGGGGCGCGAAGCCGCGATGCGTACGCTGCGCAGGCTAGGTGCTAAACGGCCGCCAACGGGCACCTTTCCGGTGCTGTTTGACCCATCGTTGGCCAGTGGCTTGATTGGCCACCTGCTCGGTGGGTTAGCCGGTGGTGCGCTTTACCGGCAGGCCTCGTTTTTGTGCGACCGGCTCGGTACACCATTGTTTCCCGACTGGTTTAGTCTCGAAGAGCGGCCAATGGAGATTGGCGCCACGGCAAGCTCACCGTTTGATGGCGAGGGCGTGCAAACGCGCAATAATCGCTTTATCGATCAGGGACGCATTGCCAGCTATATGCTCTCTTCTTACAGCGCTCGTCGTCTCGATATGCAAACCACGGGCAATGCCGGTGGGGCACGTAACGTGCGTTTAGCAACGCCACTGCAATCACGCGAAAGCTTGTTGCAAGAGATGGGGCGGGGTATTTGGGTGACTGAGTTGATGGGCCAAGGTGTCAACGGTGTGACCGGTGACTATTCCCGCGGTGCAGCAGGTTTTTGGGTCGAAAATGGAAAGGTGCAGTACCCGGTCGAAGAGTTCACCATTGCTGGAAACCTGGAGCGGATGTTTGCTGGCTTAGTAGGTATTGGCGATGACACTGATACCCGTGGCAGTGTTCACACGGGTAGCTGGTTGATTGATGCCATGACCGTGGCGGGGGACTAACAAGCCAAGCGGCGGCTTACTGATCCTCCTCAAAGCGGGCGTCGAACAGCGCTTGAATCGCTTCAAGCGCCTGTTCGGCGTCATCGCCTTCGGCGGTGATTCTAAGCTCGGTGCCACAAGGTGCGGCAAGCATCAGCAGTGACATGATATTGGCGGCGTCGGCGGCCTGTTGCTGTTTGTAAACGCGTATGTTTGCCGTGAACTGTTGGCCGCATTTGACCAGTTTTGTCGCCGCGCGAGCGTGTAGCCCGCGTTGATTGGTAAGTGTAAGTATGCGTTCTGGCACCCTGGTTCCTTTTCGCCGAGTGGTGTCATTAATGGATAGACGCGCTTAAGAGGTCTCTGGCCGCTCGTTAGGTGTGGAAGCGCTGACGAGGGGAGCGGCCAACTGTTCGCTTATGGTGTAGTGCAGACCCAGTTCGCGGTGGCGAAGTTGAACTTCGCCCATGCTAGGAGTCAATTTTTCCGCTAACTTCTCGGCCATATAGACCGAGCGGTGCTGGCCACCAGTACAGCCAATCGCGATAGTCATGTAGCTACGTTGGCTATTCTGGTAAGCGGGTAGCCAACGCTCTAGCCAGGCCAAGATGTCGTCGCTCATGGCATCAACAATCGGATAGCTGTTCAAAAAAGCCACGATTTCCGCGTCGCGGCCAGTGAACTGGCGCAGCGTTGGATCCCAGTACGGATTTGGCAGGCAGCGCACATCGAAGACCAGGTCGGCGTCTAACGGTACGCCGCGTTTATACCCAAACGATTCCAGCGTTAGCGTCAGCTTGTCGCGCCGCTGATGGGCTACTTGGTCGGTAATGCGACGGCGTAAATCGTGCACCGATAATCGTGATGTATCGATCAATAGATCGGCCAGATCGCGAATATCCTCTAGCGTCGTCTCTTCTTTATTGATCGCCTCTTCCAGCGTCATTTCGCTATCGCGGGTCAGCGGATGACGGCGACGCGTTGCTGAGTAACGCTCAAGCAGTATGCGCGCATCGGTGGTCAGGTAAATAACTTGAAAGTCGATTTTACGCTGGCGCAACTCGTCTAATAAAGAGGGCAGGCGCTCCAGAGCTCCCGGCAAATTGCGGGCATCAATACTCACCGCTAAATGTGCTCGGTCGCCCTGGTCACGCAGTTCATCCACCAACGACCCCAGCAACATAGCTGGGAGGTTATCAATCGCGTAGTAGCCAAGATCTTCCAGCGCTTGCAAGGCGATAGATTTACCTGACCCGGAGCGGCCGCTAATGATCACCAGTTGCATAGAGTCTCTCTTTGCTTTGATCAAGCTGCGTTGAGGGTGGTGAGCGGATAACCTGCTGTGATCTGCCCTGAACAGGGTTTCAGACCCTTAGGCCGCTGATTGCTCGCGAATTTTGGCGGTAATCAGCTCAAGCAGTTCGCGCTGGCTGGCTGCTTTACGCAGTTGCTGGCGCGTGTCCGCATCATTCATGATGGTCGCTACCTGACCCAGTAGTGAGAGATGCGTGTCATCTGCCTCTTCGGGTACCAACAGGACAAACACCAGATCTACCGGGTCGCCGTCGATAGCGTCAAAATCGATCGCTTCAGCCAGTTTCAAAAATCCAGCGATAGGGGCGTTGCAGTGGGGGCTACGCGCATGAGGAATAGCCACGCCGTTACCAATACCCGTACTACCTAAGCGCTCGCGGCCGATTAAACGGCTAAACACTTCTTGGCTGTCCAGGCTGGGGATATTTTGGGCGATAAAGGTGCTGTAAAACTCCAGCACCCTTTTTTTGCTGCCCCCGGGGACGTCGAACAGAACGCGTTCCGGGGGGAGTATGGTTTCCAACGTCATTGAATTAACGCACACCGGCGCCTTGGGCGCGAGCTTGTGCTTTTTCCTTGTGTTTAACGAGTTGACGGTCGATTTTGTCCGCTAGTGCGTCGATAGCGGCGTACATATCACTGTCTAGGGCTTCCGCATGTAAGTCAGCACCTGCGGCGTGCAGCGTACAGGCGGCCTGCTGGCGCTCTTTCTCCACTGATAAGGTGACTTGCACCGTAGTTATATTGTCGTAATGGCGCTCTACACGCTCAAGCTTCTCGTTGACATAGTCACGCAAGGCGTCAGTCAGTTCTACGTGATGACCAGTGATATTTACTTGCATTGACGTGCTCCTTATCCATCGGACTGTACTTCGATTGTAACCCTTTTTGCCGCGTTGCAAAGCCCTTGTCGAGAGTTTCCCTGAAACGTTAACGAAGTTAGCGCAAACGACGCCGTTCACTGGAAGAGGGAATGCCCATGGCTTCACGGTATTTCGCCACCGTACGACGCGCCACTTGAATCCCTCCTTCGCCTAATAGCGTCACTAAGCGGCTGTCTGAAAGCGGCTTGCCGGGCGGCTCCTCTTGAATCAGTTTCTTGAGTCGTGCACGGATGGCGGTGCTGGAGTGGCTGTCGCCATCTTGACCGCTCACCTGGCTTGAGAAAAAGTATTTGAGTTCAAACACACCACGGGGTGTATGGATATATTTTTGCGTCGTTACCCGTGAAATAGTCGACTCGTGCATCTCCACGGCTTCGGCAATGTCGGCCAGTATCAGTGGTTTCATGGCTTCTTCGCCGTGCTCTAAAAAGCCAATCTGGCGGGTAATGATCTCGCGACCAACACGCAGCAGCGTATCGTTTCGGCTAGAGAGGCTCTTGATCAACCAGCGCGCTTCCTGCAAGTGCTCTTTGAGAAACTGGTTGTCATCGCTTTTATCCGCACGCTTAATCAAGCTGGCGTAGTCGGGCTGAATGCGCAGCCGTGGCAGGGCCTCGGGGTTGAGCTCTAAATGCCAGCCTTCATTATCGTGGCGGACGACTAGATCGGGGGTGACATAGCTGTCATCGGTGTCGCCGTAGGCGCTGCCTGGGCGTGGGTCTAGGCTGCGAATAAGCAGGATGACATCGGCCAGCTGTTCGTCGTCGAGCCCTAGACGGCGTTTCAGCAGACGCATATCGTCTTTGCCAAGCGCTTCGAGAAACTGCCGCACCAAGCGGCGGGCGGGAACCAGCAGTGGCGTATCATCGGGGAGAGCGGCGAGCTGCAGCATCAAGCATTCACGCAAGTCACGGGCAAATATGCCGGTCGGCTCAAACTGCTGGAGCTTGAGTAGAATGGTTTCCACTTCGCGCTGGCTTAGCCCGTCAATGCCCTGGGCACGAAGCCCTTCACGGATGTCGTTGAGCGGCTGGGTCAGGTAGCCGTTGGCGTCTAGCGCGTCGATTAAACTTTCCGCGACAAGCTGCTCGCGAGCGCTAAAATCGGTCATGGCGAGTTGCCACAGCAGGTGGCCATGAAGGCTCTGCCCGGCTGCCTGGCGCTCAAAGTCGGGGCCTTCGCTGCTGCTGCCCCCCTGGCTTCCCATATCTTGATAGGTATCTGACCAGTCGCTATCTACCGAGAGCTCAGTAGGGATGCTCTCTGACCACTCTTCTTCCTTAGGCTCGCTGACAGCCTGTTCACTAAATTCATCTTCCTGCTCCAGCATGAGATTGGCATCGAGGGCCTGCTGAATTTCTTGACGAAGATCCAGCGTAGAGAGTTGCAGCAGCGCAATGGCCTGCTGCAACTGGGGCGTCATGGTCAGCTGTGTGCCGATACGCAGTTGGAGAGAAGCTTTCATGACCATCTGAGAACCACTCGTTAATCAGAATGCTCCACCCTAGTGCGAGTGAGTGCTTGGCGCAAGTGCAATAAGCATGCCATTGGTCGTAAAGTTGTTTTAAAGCGCTATTTAGGGGCAATTAAGGCAAAAACATTACAGGCGAAAATCGGCGCCCAAATACACATCCCTTACTTTTTGGTTGGTGAGAATCGAGGCGGGCGAGCCACTGGCGATGATTTGCCCATCGCCGACGATATAGGCGATATCGCAAATGTCTAGTGTTTCACGCACGTTGTGATCGGTGATCAGCACGCCGATATGGCGCTGTTTCAGTGCACGAATGATGGTTTTAATCTCACCTACCGAGATGGGGTCAACGCCCGCAAAAGGCTCATCGAGCAGAATAAAAGCGGGCTCTGTGGCTAGCGAGCGGGCTATTTCTACACGCCTGCGCTCGCCGCCCGAAAGGCTCATGCCCAGGTTGTCGCGAATATGGGTGATATGGAAGTCTTCGAGTAGCGCTTCCAGGCGCTGTTCGCGGTCGCTGCGGTTAAGCTCTTTGCGGGTCTCGAGTATCGCCATAATATTCTCGGCAACCGAGAGTTTGCGGAAAATAGACGCCTCTTGAGGTAGATAGCCAATCCCCGCGGCTGCGCGCTCGTGCATGGGGGCGCGCGTTAAATCCACATCGTCGATACCCACCTTGCCAGCGTCGGATTTGACCAGCCCAACAATCATATAAAATGAGGTGGTTTTGCCCGCGCCGTTGGGGCCCAAAAGGCCAACGACACTGCCTTGGGATATCTCCAGATTGATGTCTTTGACCACTCGGCGGCGTTTGTAGCTTTTAGCCAGGTGGTGGGCATAAAGGGTTTTGATCGGCGCAGTGTCAGCAGTGGCCACAGCTAGGCTCCCTATTGTTCAGGCTGAAGGGTCATGCGTATGCGCTGGGGCTCGCTGCCATCAACGTCAGAGCGCGCTTGAATCACTTCTCGGTCAATAAAATACTCAAGGCGACCGCCACTAAAGGTGTCCTCTTGCTGGGTCAGTTCGGCTTGGTCGATCAGCTCTACGCGACGCTCGGCGACGTGATAAATAATCCGCCGCGCCCAGCCTTCCGTGGGGCCTTCTTGCCCTTCGCCTTGATGGCGCAAGTAGGCGCGCTCACCGGTAGCGGTGGCTGTCGAGAGTTCGCCCGCGTCGTTGCGTTCGATCTCTACCCGCTCGCCGCGCAGTTGCATTTCGCCTTGGCGAATGTCCACATCCCCAGTATAAACAGCTGTGCCTGCCCGCTGATCAAGATCTAAACGGTCGGCTTCCACTTCCACTGGGGCCTGGGAAGATGAGTTGGTTTGGGCTAACACTGATAAAGGTATCGCTAAACCGAACAGTGCAGTGTAGAGCAGGGCTGGGGAAATCATGGCTTTCATGGCGGTTCCTATTAGCGTTGTGTGGCCGGGGGGTGCGTGCCGCGCACATTATCCGTTAAGCGAACCTGGCTGGTGTTAAGCCAAACGTCCATACGTGAAGCGCTCATTTGCTGCGGCGGTTGCTGCATCAATACCGGTGTGTCACTCCAGGCATGCTGCTCGAGGCCATCATAGTGCAGTAGCTCGGTATCTAGCTGCCAGCCTTCATCTGGTGCAAACAGTCGAGCCGAACCTGACAGCAGCAGGGCTTGGGTAGCGGTGTTGAGCGTGCCTACAGCGGCGCTGGCCAGCCACTGACGGTTTTCGCTGTCATACAGTACTGCCTCGGGCTCTTCCGTCCAGGTTTCGCTGCGCTGCGGGGTATGGATAAGGCGCGGTGTTTTTAGCGACTGCATGACACTGCCGTTATCCCCGAATAGGGTAATCTCGGCATTTTCCAGCACGTGGCCAGGTTCCTGAGCCTGTGCTTCGGGGTCGATGCTGGTGTCTTGAGGCCCGCGGGGGTCAAGCCATACCAGCAGAATCCCCAGCGCGATGACTAGCCCGGCTAACCAGAGGCGTACTTTAAAGCGTTTAAACATTTACGTGCGGCCGTGCAGATAGGTGTCGAGCACCGCGCCCCAGTGTCCTTGAGATTCAAGCAGCGTATCGCAGATCTCACGCACGGCACCGTGGCCACCCAGGCGTTCGGTAGTCCAGTCGGCGTGGGTATGCATATAGTCCGGCGCGTTTGGCACGGTAATGCCGACGCCGCAACGTTTGATAGCCGCTAGGTCGGGTAGGTCGTCGCCACAATAAGCCACCTGCTCTAGTTCAATATCGAGGCGCTGGCAGAGCCCGCGCAGTGTGGCCAGCTTGTCTTCACAGCCTTGGTGAACATGGTCAATGCCGAGTGCCGCCGCGCGTTGGCTAACCATGGGGGAGTCGCGCCCGGTAATCAACGCGACATGTACGCCCACGCGTTTGAGAAGCTTTAGCCCGTGGCCATCCTGGGTGTGGAATGCTTTGATTTCGATACCATCGGCCTGAAAGTAGAGGCGCCCATCGGTAAGGACGCCGTCAACATCCAGTGCTAGCAGGCGTACACGGCGGAGTTGGTCGAGTAGCGAGGCAGGTAGGGTCATAGAACCTCCATATCAATCAGTTCGTAAAGCAGGTCGTGTTGGCGCCGCTGGGTTAAATAACGCCGCTGGCGAGCAGGTCGTGCATATGTAGAGCCCCAATTGGGCGCTGTTGTTCATCAACCACCGCTAGCGCGGTAATACGGCTTTCTTCCATGATGCGTACCGCTTCGGCCGCCAGGATATCGGGGCCTATGCGCTTGCCCGGCCGGGTCATGACATCATCAACGCGCACGTCGCGCAGATTATGGAATTGATCCAGCGTGCGGCGTAGATCGCCATCGGTGTAGACCCCCGCTAATCGTCCTTCGCTATCCACTACGCAGGTAAAGCCAAGCCCTTGCCGGGTAATTTCGAGTAATGCGTCGCGCAGCGGGCTGCCCAATGCGACTTGGGGCAGGCGTGCGCCGTCGTGCATGAGGTCTCTAACGCGTAGCAGTAAGCGCTTGCCCAAACTGCCGCCGGGGTGGGAGAGGGCAAAATCTTCAGCGGTAAAGCCGCGTGCTTCCAGTAACGCAACCGCTAGTGCATCACCCAGGGCGAGGGCAGCGGTGGTGGAACTGGTGGGGGCTAGATCGAGCGGGCAAGCCTCACGCTCGACGCCACTGTTTAGGTGCGCATCAGCGTGCTTGGCAAGCGTGGAGTGGGGCCGCCCCGTCATGCTGACCAGCGGTGTGCCCAGGCGTTTAAGCAGTGGTAGCAGAGCAGTGACTTCGGCAGTTTCGCCCGAGTTAGAGAGCGCCAGCACTACATCTGCGCGGGTAATCATGCCTAGATCGCCATGGCTGGCTTCGCCGGGGTGAACGAAAAAAGCCGGCGTGCCGGTACTGGCAAGTGTCGCCGCTAGCTTGCCAGCAATATGCCCCGACTTGCCCATACCGGTCACCACTACACGACCTTGGCAGGCGAGAATTAGCTCACAGGCGCGATCAAAGCTTTCGTCTAGCTTAGCCTGAAGGCCTCCAATCGCTGCCTGCTCGATTTGTAGCGTACGCAGTGCGCTTTCACGTAGTAGGCTGGAGGGGGCGATAGGCTGGCGCATAGCGTTTTCTCTTAACAAATGAAAATATAAAAGTAGTAACCGGTAAGAATAACATCTCGACACCTCTAATAGGCAGTAATTGAGGCGACTCCCTGGGGGGGCATACCCGCATCACCAGGGCCGAGAGCAGGTTTAGGCGAGGGTAAGCAAGCCTTTGCAACTTTGATAACCCTGAACAATAGGAAAGCCCATTCGTGCAGTAATGCCTTGTAGCGTTATAGTACAATGTTCGATAATGTTTTAGAAACGCTGTTTTCTAATTGCGATAGCCGCAAGTAGGGTATGCTATACAGCTTTAGTCGCGCCTCGTTAAGAGTCAACTGATCCATGACAGATGCACCCTTTATAGAAATTGAAGAGCTTTACTTTTCGCGTGGTGATCACGAAATTTTCCGTGGTGTGAATATGACCATACCGCGGGGTAAAGTAACCGCGATCATGGGGCCAAGTGGTACCGGTAAAACCACGCTACTGAAGCTGATCGGCGGCCAGCTAACCCCGGAGAGTGGTCGAATACTCATTGATGGGCAGGATGTTCATAAACTGTCCCGGAAGGCGCTATTCACGCTACGCAAGCGGATGGGAATGCTGTTTCAGAGTGGTGCGCTGTTTTCTGATTTGGATGTGTTTGAAAACGTTGCCTTTCCGCTGCGGGTGCATACGGATTTACCCGATACTATGGTGCGTGACCTGGTGTTGCTCAAGCTACAGGCGGTCGGCCTGCGTGGAGCGCGACACTTAACGCCTGCGGAGCTGTCCGGAGGGATGGCGCGCCGGGTCGCATTGGCTCGTGCGGTGGCGCTGGATCCAGAACTGATTTTGTATGATGAGCCGTTTGTTGGTCAGGATCCCATCTCTATGGGCGTGTTGGTGCAGCTAATCAAGCGCCTTAATCAAGCGCTGCAGCTAACCTCGGTGGTGGTCTCCCATGATATCAAGGAGACCTTGAGCATTGCGGACTATCTCTATCTGATCGCCGATGGCCAGGTGGTAGCCCATGGCACACCGCAAACCCTGGACACAAATCAAGATCCCCGGGTTAGCCAGTTTATTCATGGCGAACCTGATGGGCCGGTACCATTTCACTACCCCGCTGAGGCGTTTTATCGCGATATTCTGGGCGGGGCTCCGGTTAAATAGAACCGCTAGAGTGGGTGACATAAGGCGCTTAAATGCACCAATGCAGGGTAAATAAAGGGCAGAGTTAATGCAGTCAAAGTTCTCTAATAGCGCCGCACGTGTTACACGGCTGGGGCGCCGAGGGTGCGACTTAATGGAAGCATTGGGTCGAGCGGGCGTGTTTCTATTCCAGTCGGTGGTCGGCGTGCCTTCCCGGGAAGGCTGGCGATTATGGTTGCACCAGATGCACTTTGTGGGCGTGCTTTCGTTAGCCATTGTATTGGTGTCGGGGCTGTTTATCGGCATGGTGCTGGCACTGCAGGGCTATACCATTTTGGTCGATTTCGGGGCTGAGCAGGCGCTGGGACAAATGGTGGCACTGTCGCTATTGAGGGAGTTAGCCCCAGTGGTGGCAGCACTACTGTTTGCTGGCCGGGCGGGATCTGCGCTCACCGCCGAGATCGGTTTAATGAAAGCGACAGAGCAGCTCACCAGCATGGAGATGATCGGTGTTGACCCACTGCGCCGCGTGGTGGCGCCACGCCTATGGGCAGGCTTTGTGTCACTGCCTATTTTAACGGTTGGGTTTAGTGTCGTGGGCATCTGGGGCGGCTACTTGGTGGGCGTGGAGTGGCTAGGCGTCTTCGAGGGCTCTTACTGGAGCAACATGCAGGCCAATGTAGCCTTTATCAGTGATATCGGTAACGGCATGATCAAAAGCGCCGTATTTGCTTTGGTGGTGACCTGGATCGCGGTATTTCAAGGTTATGATTTGGTGCCCACTTCTGAAGGCATTTCCCGCGCTACTACGCGCACGGTGGTGTATTCGTCGCTTGCAGTATTGGGGCTTGATTTTGTGTTGACCGCCATTATGTTTGGCGGCCTTTAATGGCTGGAGCAGTTTCATGAAACGCAGTAAAACCATGGAGTTCGGTGTGGGCCTGTTTATGGTGGCGGGCATTCTGGGGCTGGTGTTCCTCGGCCTACGTGTGAGTGGACTGACGCTCTCAGCGCCCACGCAGTCGTTTCAGTTAGAGGCCAACTTCGCCAATATTGGTAGTTTAAAACCCCGTGCCAGGGTCACCATGGCGGGTGTGACAGTGGGGCGGGTAGAAGCCATTGAGCTGGATACGCAGTGGTTCGATGCGCGGGTCGTTCTTAGCCTGGATAGCGAGCTTGAGGGTCAGCTCTCCAAAGACTCGATTGCCTCGATCCTGACTGCAGGCTTATTAGGTGAGCAGTACATTGGCCTTAGCGTGGGCGGCGACCCTGAAATGCTTGAGGATGGCGATACGATTCGTGACACCCAGTCGGCACTGGTGTTGGAAGAACTTATCCAGCAGTTTGTGTCCAATATGGCAACTAACTAGTGTTTCAAACGGCAGGCACTAATCCAGTGTAATAACGGGCCCAGTGCAATACCGGGTGGGGAGATGATGGTTATGAATGGAGTGAACTTGATGATGGGTCGTTGGTTATTGGTGGTAATGATGATGGCGGCGTTAATGGTGCCACTGCAGTCACAGGCGCAGTCTCAGACACCAGAAGCAATGATTCGCGATAACGTTGAGTCACTGATGTCGGAACTCGAAGGTCGCAAGGATTATTACGCCAATAATCTTAGCGAGCTTGAGGCGTTAGTGGATAGCAACCTCGAACAAGTGGCGGATTTCCGCTATATCGGGGCCAGCGTGATGGGGAACTACTTCCGCAACGCTTCCCCGGAGCAGCGCCGTCGTTTTGTCGATGTGTTTCGCCAAACGCTGATTGATACTTATACTCGTGGGCTAGTGACGTTTGATTATGATGAGCTGCGGGTGCTGAATGCCCAGCAGGCTCAGCGCTATGACGACCAGGCCAGCGTTGCCATGGAAGTGGTGGCCAATAACGGCAAGGTGTACCCCGTAAGCTATAGCCTGAGACTCTCCGACGGCGAGTGGCGGGTGGTTAACGTGATCGTTAACGGTATTAATCTAGGTCTGACGTTCCGCAATCAGTTTGACCAAGCCATGCGCGATAACAATCGTGATTATGACGCGGTTATTGACGGATGGTCACCTGAAGTGGGCGTTGAAGAGCTTGAGCAGGGAGGCGATGCGTGACAGTGCTGTTTTCACGCCCCAGTGTAACGGTTAGTGTAGAAAACACTACCTTGCTGGTGGAAGGTGATGTGGAGGTATCCTTGGCGGCCGATTTGGCCGCCTGTGGTGTTAAATGGCTCAAGCACACCGAGCTAACTTCGCTTAGCTTAGACTTTAGTCGCATTGAGAAGGCTAGCAGCGCTGCCATTAGCGTGCTGTTTGAATGGCTCCGAATTTGTCGGCAGCGCGGTATCCATATCCAAGCCATTCTTTTTTCAGCGCCGCTACGCCGACTTGCCTCCCTGGCTGAGTTGGATGCTTTGATCGATCAGCCTGCGGCTACTCTGGCCGTTTAACGCTCCGGCATCGCCAAGCGCACTGCTTTTCTTTATTATGTCGACCCAATTACGTTCATTAATAACGATGACCCCAAAGGAGTTTTCTGCGCCATGCAACCCAACGAGGTAAAAGCACTGCTTGAATCCCGTATCGACGGATGTCAGTTCCATATCCAGGGTGAAGGCTGTAATTTTCAGGTGATTGCGGTTGGCGATGCCTTTGAAGGTCTCTCTCCGGTCAAACGTCAGCAGCTTGTCTACGCTGCGCTGAGTGATGAGATCGCCTCGGGTGCGCTCCACGCTATTAGCATCAAAACGTTTACCCCGGTGCAGTGGCAAACTGCACCGGAAAACGTTCAATAACGGTCGCCCCATGGATAAATTAATCATTACCGGCAATGGATCGGTAGACGGTGAAGTGTGGGTGAGTGGCGCTAAGAATGCGGCGCTGCCTATTCTGTGTGCCAGCCTGTTGGCCGATGGCCCCGTGGTGATTGGTAACTTGCCGCACTTACAGGATATTACCACCACCTTAGAACTGCTCGGCCGCATGGGCGTTGAGCCGGTGATGGGCGAAAAGCTGAGTATTCAGTTGGATGGCTCCCAAGTCACTCAGTGTCACGCACCGTATGAGCTGGTTAAGAAAATGCGTGCCTCGATACTGGTGTTGGGCCCTCTGCTTGCCCACTTCGGTAAAGCCGATGTATCGCTACCCGGTGGTTGCGCCATTGGCTCGCGCCCGGTGGATTTGCATATTCGCGGTTTAGAAGCCATGGGGGCGGAGATTCGCGTTGAGGCTGGCTATATCCGCGCGCGGGTGGACGGTCGTCTAAAAGGGGCAACTATCTACTTTGATACCGTGACAGTGACCGGTACCGAAAACCTGCTGATGGCGGCGACCCTAGCCGATGGCAAAACCGTTCTGGAAAACGCTGCCCGCGAGCCTGAAATTGTCGACTTGGCTGAGTGCTTGATCAAAATGGGCGCTAAAATCTGCGGTCAAGGCACTGACACCATTACTATCGAAGGCGTCGAAAAACTGCACGGTTGCGAGCACGATGTCATGCCCGACCGTATCGAGACAGGCACCTTTCTAGTTGCCGCCGCCATGACTGGCGGACGGGTGAAGGTCAAGCGCACCCGGGCCGATATCCTGGACGCGGTCATTGCCAAGCTGGAAGAGGCGGGTGCGGAAGTCACCAGTGGAGACGACTGGATCGCCCTGGATATGCACGGCAAGCGTCCTAAGGCGGTGAATATTCGTACTGCGCCTTATCCAGCGTTCCCAACCGATATGCAGGCGCAGTTCGTGGCCATGAACGCTGTGGCCGTGGGGCACTCTCGGGTGGTCGAGACGATCTTCGAAAACCGCTTTATGCATGTTCAAGAGCTTAACCGAATGGGCGCCAATATCGTGCTGGAGGGCAACACCGCCTTGATTGAGGGGGTCGAGAAGCTTTCCGGTGCACCGGTAATGGCAACCGATCTGCGCGCGTCGGCTTCGCTGGTGATTGCGGCCATGATGGCCGAGGGGGAAACTCTAGTAGACCGCATCTATCACATTGACCGTGGCTACGAGTGTATCGAAGAGAAATTGCAGCTGCTGGGTGCGCGCATTCGCCGTATTCCTGGCTAGACCATTTCTACTGAGTCTCTGCTGCTAAGCCCCTGCATGCTAATAACCACTGGGCAACACGATGAGTAAGCAACTGATTTTAGCCCTCTCGAAGGGCCGTATTCTGGAAGAGACGCTGCCACTACTGGCCGATGCGGGTATTACACCTGCAGAGGATTTAAGCAAAAGTCGTAAGCTGCTATTTGATACCAACTTGCCCGACGTAAAACTGGTGATTATCCGTGCCACCGACGTGCCCACCTACGTTCAGCTAGGGGCAGCCGATGTCGGTATCGCAGGTAAAGATGTGCTGCTTGAGCACGGTGCCGAAGGGCTTTATGAGCCGTTGGATTTGGAAATTGCCCGCTGTAAGTTGATGACCGCGGGTGTGACCGGCCAGTTGCCAGCCCGTGCCCGGCGTCGGGTGGCAACGAAATTTGTTAACGTGGCGCGACGCTACTACGCCGAGCAGGGAATTCAGGCTGAGGTGATCAAACTTTATGGCGCTATGGAACTGGCGCCGTTAATGAATCTCGCCGATGAAATTGTCGATATCGTCGATACTGGCAATACCCTGCGGGCGAATGGTATGGAGCCGCGTGAGCTTATTGCCCATATCAGCACCCGGCTGGTGGTGAATAAGGCCGCCATGACCATGAAGCATGAGCGTATTAAGCCGTTACTAGAGCGCTTGGACAGTGCGGTCAAAAAGCGTCAGACCCAGCTTGCCGAATGATGTGAGGTGACCCATGAGTGAACCCATGAGCAAACAGACGACTGCAACGATTTCACGCCTATCGACAAGCGATGATGCCTTTAACCATCGACTTGATGCGCTGTTAGATTGGGAAGGGGTGTCTGACAAAGCGGTGCAGGCGCGGGTCGAAGAAATTCTTGCCAGTGTAAAGCAGCGCGGCGATGCTGCGGTAGTGGAAGCCACGAATCGTTTTGACCGACTTGCGGCTACCTCGATGGACGAATTGCAGTTAACGCCCGAGCAGTTGAAAAGAGCGTTTGATAACTTGCCTGCTGAGCAGCGCGAGGCGCTTTCCAGCGCCGCCGAGCGGATTAAGTGCTACCACGAGCGTCAGAAGCCCAGCTCCTGGCAATACGAAGAAGCAGACGGCACGGTACTGGGGCAGAAAGTTGCCCCCCTGGATCGCGCCGGTATTTATGTTCCTGGCGGCAAGGCTGCCTATCCCTCGTCAGTGCTGATGAATGCGATTCCGGCCCATGTGGCCGGTGTGCGCGAAATCGTTATGGTCGTGCCTACGCCGGATGGCGTGCTCAATGAGTTGGTGCTGGCAGCGGCCCACCTGGCGGGAGTCGACTATGTGTTTACCATCGGTGGCGCTCAGGCCGTAGCCGCGCTTGCCTACGGCACTGAAAGTGTCCCCCGAGTCGATAAAATAGTTGGGCCGGGCAATATTTATGTGGCCACGGCGAAGCGTGCAGTATTTGGTCAGGTGGGTATCGATATGATTGCCGGGCCCTCGGAGATTATGGTGGTTTCCGATGGTCAGACTGATCCCGATTGGCTGGCAATGGATCTATTTTCTCAAGCCGAACACGACGAAGATGCCCAGGCGATCTTGGTGAGCTGGGATGCCGGGCACTTAGATGCTGTGGAGTCGGCAATTGAGCGGCTGTTGCCGACCTTAGAGCGCGAAGAGATCGTGCGTGAGTCGCTGCGTAAGCGAGGAGCGTTAGTGCTCTGCCAGGACGCCCAAGAAGCGATTACGTTGATTAACCGGATTGCTCCTGAGCACCTGGAGCTATCGGTGGCTGCCCCCGAGACATGGTTGGACGATATCCGCCATGCCGGGGCAATCTTTATGGGGCGTTACACCGCCGAGGCGCTGGGTGATTACTGTGCTGGGCCAAATCACGTGCTGCCTACCTCTGGCACGGCGCGCTTCTCTTCACCGTTGGGGGTTTACGATTTCCAGAAGCGCTCTTCGATTATTCACTGCTCCGCAGGCGGTGCTTCTGAGCTGGGCAAAATCGCCTCGGTATTGGCGCGAGGTGAATCACTCACCGCCCACGCCCGCTCCGCGGAGTACCGGATTCGCGATTGATACTGCCAATGCGCTTTGCGCTACGCCAGCGCGTTTTGTAAACAGGCTACGAGTCGCGTGGACCAGGAGTCTCTTCATTAATTGGGATGGTAGGGAGTGGGCGTTCGCCCACTTCGAGGGTCATCTCCAGGCGCTCGCCGCTACGGACGATGGTGAGTGGTAGCGAGGTGCCGGGGGCGATAGAGGCGATTTCACTCATCGTGGTGCGGGCATCCAGAATCGGCTGGCCATTGACAGAGAGAAGCACATCGCCTGGCTCTAGCCCCGCTTCCGCGGCAGGCCCTCCGCTGACAACCCCCGCGACGATCACACCTTGGGGTGTTTGCAGTCCAAAAGAGGCTGCCAGTTCCCGTGATAGTGCTTGCGCTTCAATGCCTAACCAGCCACGAATTACCCGTCCTTGAGTGACCAGTTCATCCAGAATGCTGTGGGCAAGGTTGGCAGGAATGGCAAAGCCAATGCCTTGGGAGCCACCTGAGCGCGAGAAAATAGCCGTATTAATGCCGACCATGGCGCCCTCAGGATTGACCAGCGCGCCACCTGAGTTACCCGGGTTGATAGCCGCATCTGTTTGAATAAAGTCTTCATAGGCGTTTAGCCCTAAATGATTGCGCCCCGTGGCACTAATAATACCCATGGTGACCGTCTGACCGACACCAAAAGGGTTGCCAATAGCGAGCGCTACGTCGCCTACCGCTACGTCGGCTGAGTCTGTGAGTTCAATGACTGGCAAATCGTCCAGGTTAATTCTTAGCACGGCTAAATCACTTTCAGGATCTGTGCCGATCACCTCTGCCAGGGTTTCGCGTCCGTCGCGCAGAGCGACCTGGATTTCATCGGCGCCGTTGATGACGTGGTGATTGGTTAGTACGTAGCCGTCCTCACTGACTATAACGCCAGAGCCCAAGCTTGAGAGCATGCGTTGATGGGTCGTCGCGTCATCTCCCTGGTTATCAAAAAATTGCTGAAAAAATGGATCTGACATCAGTGGGTGCTGGTCGCGCTCAACGATGCGCGATGAGTAGATATTTACTACCGCCGGCGCGGCTTGCTCCACTGCCTGAGCATAGCTGACGGGGCCTTTGTTCCGGGAAAGCGGCGCTGCCTGATGAATTTCAGGCGCAGGGCGACTAGGGTTGGGTTCTACCACTTCTGGTGTCGTCGAGATGACCGGCGCGGCGACTTGGGGGGCTTGAGGCGACGAGTCACGAAACGGGTTGGGCAACTGCTCGGGGAGTGCGAAGAGAATCACCACCGCGAGCAGTACGCCAGTGATAACAGGCCAGAGATAAGGCAGCACGTAGCGTCGCATGCAATCAATTCCTTAACGGGTCAGTCTCGCTGTTCGCGATATAAAGCAGCGAGTTTTACAATGGTTTTATGGTAACACTTTCTTAGCAGCTACCTCACGGGTGCGGTTAAATCAATAAAGGACTCAATATGATTCATCGTGATCAACTAGTAGCGGCTTGTGACCATCAGTTACGTGCGGCAGAGTTTAAAGATTTTACCATTAATGGCTTACAGGTGGCGGGCAGTGAGCACGTCAAGCGCATCATGACCGGTGTTACTGCCTGCCAAGCGCTGCTGGACGAAGCCGTTGCCTGGCAGGCAGATATGGTGCTGGTGCATCACGGTTACTTTTGGAAAAACGAGCCCGTGGCGATTACTGGTATGAAGCAGCGGCGGATTAAAACCCTGCTTGATCATGACATTAGTCTGTTAGCGTATCATCTGCCTCTGGATGCGCATGCCGAGATGGGCAATAACGCGGAGTTAGCCCGTCACTTGGGGTGGAAAGTAGAGGGATGCATTGATGGCGCGCTGGGGGAGGGGCTTTTGTGGTCAGGACGATTACCGCAGCCACACTCAGTCAGTGAGCTGGCAGCGCAAATAGCGCAAACCTTACAGCGCAAGCCGTTGGTCATTGAAGCCCCGCAGGTGGGAGATATTGAGCGCATCGCCTGGTGTACCGGTGGTGCGCAGGACATGATCACCGACGCCTATGAGTCGGGCGCACAGGTATTTGTATCGGGTGAGATATCCGAGCGAACCACTCACCTGGCGAGGGAGATGGGTATTCATTATATCGCCGCCGGGCACCATGCCACTGAACGTTATGGTGTTCAGGCGCTGGGCGAGTGGCTAAGCGATGAGTATGACGTTGAGCACCGCTTTGTGGATATTGATAATCCCGCTTAACGCATTAAATGCCCCGGATCACCGATAACAGAAGCCGGGGCTGATCAATCATTATTAGTAGCGCGGTGGCTGTGGTGTCGCCGCCTCATTGCTCTTCAAGCCAAAGTCTTCTGACAGCGTGCCGCCCTTACCATCCGCGTAGTCACGTGGCGTCGAAGGGGAGCTGGCGTCTGCCGTCGTCTGCTGCTCGCGCGCTGGATCAATACCCGAGAGATCAAGGCTAGGCTGAATAGCAGCGTCGCGAATATCCCACTCCGCGGCGTCCTCTTTCAGTTGAAGCTCAAGCTGGTTGGCTTCATCGCGTATATTGCTTAGGCGTTGATAAATACCCGTTAAATGGCTGCCCACGCTGCTCTTCATCTCGGCAATCTGGTGCTCGCGTTCGAGTAGCTTTTGGCGCATGGAAGCCGCTTCACGCTGGCTTTTGCTGAAGAGGCGATAAGCAACCGCTCCAATGATCAGGCCGACGATAAAACCGATTATGGCAAACGTTAATGGTGAGCTCGCGTCCACAGTGTTCTCCCTGGCGCCTTGAATATAATGATTTAGAGGCTGCATATGCTAGCAGCTTAAGAATCAAACAGGCTGCCATTATAGGCGTCACTCAGCCGGTTGGGTCAATCCGCTCATGCGCTTAGATGTCTCTACAGGTATAATCACAACCTTTTCAAGGTTGCCAGTCATGTACTGGCGGCTGCCTTACATGCTGTGGGAGGCGAGTGCATGTTATCAACAACTGCGAGTAGGGCATCGTCAAAAACGCGCCCTGCATCGCCTATAGAGCGCTATCGGGCGGACTTAGAGCGCGATGATTTTCAATATGATGCAGCGCAGGAGTTGGCCGTAAAGCATCTACAGCGGCTCTATGATGAGCTTGTCGCTGCGCCAACAACCGTTCCCAAAGCTCTGGTTGCGAATAAGGGGCTCCATAAAGGGTTAAAAGCCAAGATGGCGGGTTTCATGGGCAAGAAATCCTCATTGGCTGATGAGCCTGTCTTGCCTGATATCCAAGGCCTCTATTTTTGGGGTGGGGTAGGGCGGGGCAAAACCTACTTGGTCGATACCTTTTATGAAGCCTTGCCCTTTCCCGACAAAATGCGTACCCATTTTCACCGCTTTATGCAGCGTGTCCATAACGAGCTGACCCACTATAAAGGTGAAAAGAATCCACTGACCCTAATCGCGGGTAAGTTTGCCACTGAGGCGCGTGTTATTTGCTTTGATGAATTTTTCGTCAAAGATATTACCGATGCGATGATTCTTGCCAACTTGCTAGAGGCGTTATTTGAGCGCGGAGTGGTATTGGTGGCGACCTCTAATATCGTACCTGATGATTTATATAAAGATGGCCTGCAGCGGGCGCGCTTTTTGCCAGCCATTGAGCTTGTGAATCGTCATTGTGAGGTGGTTAATGTCGATTCAGGGGTGGATTATCGACTGCGCGCATTGGAGCGTGCGGCCATCTTCTACTCGCCGCTGGATGAAGCGGCTGAGCGCGAACTATCGCGTAGCTTTCGGGAAATAGCCGGGCACAAAGGCGAGTCAGAGGCGTCGCTAGAGGTAAATCACCGTGTGTTGAAAACGCGTCGGCTGCATGATGATGTCGCTTGGTTTGAGTTTCTTGAGCTGTGTGACGGGCCGCGCAGTCAAAATGACTATATTGAACTGGCCAGGGAATTTCATACGGTGCTGGTTTCCAATGTGAGGCGTATGAATGCCAAGCAGGATGATCAGGCGCGCCGCTTCATCAATATGGTCGATGAGTTTTATGATCGTGGCGTCAAACTACTGATGTCCGCGGAAGCGCCGATTGAAGAGCTGTATAGCGATGGCAAGCTCACGTTCGAGTTCCAGCGGACTTTGTCGCGTCTACAAGAGATGCAGTCCAAGGAGTACTTGGCGCTGGCGCATAAGCCTTAAAGCCTGACGGGGTGTCGGGTCAGTAAAAAAGTCACGATACGGCTTAACTTGTCAGTAGCCTTACTGTAGAATGCCGCCTCGCTGCATGTTGCTGGGTTAAACCAGCAACCAAAAAGAATAGGGATGGTGCTTCGCCGTACAACGGTGTAAGTCACCCAATACATTTAATCTGGTGATTTCATCCATGAAGACGTTCAGTGCTAAGCCGCAGTCCGTCCAGCGCGACTGGTATGTAGTCGACGCTACGGACAAAACGCTCGGTCGTCTGGCAACCGAGATTGCTCGCCGCCTACGTGGCAAGCATAAGCCCGAATTTACCCCTCACGTTGATACTGGCGACTACATCGTCGTGATCAACGCAGAGAAAGTCCACGTAACTGGTAATAAGGCGAAGGCTAAAACCTATTACCGCCACACTGGTTACCCGGGCGGTCTGCGCTCTATGACATTCGACAAAATGCTTGATCATGCGCCCGAGCGTATCATTGAGTCTGCCGTTAAAGGTATGTTGCCGAAAGGTCCCTTGGGCCGTGCCATGTACACGAAGTTGAAAGTGTACGCTGGCGACGAGCATCCGCATGCTGCCCAACAGCCGCTTGAACTGAACCTCTGAGGAAATCTTCGCCATGACACAGCAGTATTACGGTACCGGGCGCCGCAAGACTTCCACCGCTCGCGTGTTTATGAAGCCGGGCTCTGGCAAAATTACTGTCAACAACCAAGACCTTGACCTCTATTTTGGTCGTGTTACCGGTCGTATGGTTGTTCGCCAGCCGCTTGAACTGACTGAAACCCTGAACCAGTTTGACATCTTCGTGACTGTCGCTGGTGGTGGTGGTTCTTCTCAAGCTGGTGCGATCCGTCACGGCATTACACGTGCCCTGATGAACTACAATGAAGACCTGCGTCCTTCGCTACGTGCCGCTGGCTACGTAACGCGTGATGCACGTCAAGTTGAACGTAAGAAAGTCGGTCTGCGCAAAGCACGTCGTCGTCCGCAGTTCTCGAAGCGTTAATTTTTACGCTATGCGGAAAAACGCCCAGGTCATCGACCTGGGCGTTTTTTATTGGAATATCAAAAAATTATATTGCTCGTACCACTATGGTCACGAGCGGTTGTTCTTGTGCACAGCGCTTTGTTTTTTTACCATAGAGCGTAATTAATATTCGTCGCCGCAAGACGCCTTTGTGGCGGAACGGGTAAGCTGATGGGAGAAACCTGAAATGGCAGATAACGGCGTAAACAAAGGCCGACGCCGTTTCCTCGTAGGCGCCACCTCCGTTGTGGGTGCGGTAGGTGCTGTCGGGGTAGCGGTACCCTTTGTGGCTTCTTGGCAGCCTAGTGCCAAAGCAAGAGCGGCGGGTGCTCCCGTTCAAGCAGATATTTCCAAGCTTGAGCCTGGGCAGCGTATGACCGTTGAGTGGCGTGGTCGGCCAATATGGATCATTAATCGCACGCCGGAAATGATCGAGCGTACTGAGTCGCTGAGCGGTGAGCAACTGGCCGATCCGGATTCGGAAGAGCCACAACAGCCCGCTTATATCGAGGGTGGATTGCGCTCTATCAAGCCCGAGATTGGGGTGTTGATCGGTATTTGTACTCACCTAGGCTGTTCGCCGTTATTCCGGCCTGAACCCGACGCAGAGGGCGTAGGCGTTGATAACTGGCCGGGTGGTTTCTTCTGCCCATGCCACGGTTCCCGCTTTGATTTGGCTGGTCGCGTATTTAACAACGTTCCTGCGCCGACCAATCTTGAGGTTCCACCCTACCGCTTTGAGAATGACGATATCATTATCGTCGGCGAAGATGAGGAGACTGCCTAATGGGTAATCCGAATAAAGCCAAGGCGGAAAAAGGCCTCATGCGTTGGGTGGATGATCGCTTCCCTGCTACTCAGATGTGGCAAGAGCACCTCTCCAAATATTACGCGCCGAAAAACTTCAATTTCTGGTACTTCTTTGGCTCGTTAGCGCTGCTGGCGCTGGTCAACCAAATCCTCACCGGGGTTTGGTTGACCATGAGCTTTAACCCCTCAGCTGAAGGTGCCTTCGATTCCGTCGAATACATCATGCGTGATGTGGAATGGGGGTGGTTGATTCGCTATATGCACACCACGGGGGCCTCCGCCTTCTTCCTCGTTGTCTATCTGCATATGTTCCGTGGCCTTTTGTACGGTTCTTATAAAGCCCCGCGCGAGTTAGTGTGGGTCTTCGGCATGACTATTTACCTGGTGCTAATGGCGGAAGCCTTTATGGGTTATCTGCTGCCGTGGGGGCAAATGTCCTACTGGGGTGCGCAGGTGATTATCTCGCTGTTCTCAGCGATTCCGGCGATCGGCCCTGACCTGGCACAGTGGGTGCGTGGTGACTTCCTGATTTCAGGCATTACCCTAAACCGCTTCTTTGCACTGCATGTGGTTGCGCTGCCAATCGTTATTCTGGCACTGGTTGTGCTGCACATCATTGCTTTGCATGAGGTGGGCTCGAATAACCCGGACGGCATTGATATCAAGCAGAAGAAGGATGAGGCTGGTGTGCCGTTGGATGGAATTCCTTTCCACCCTTACTACACGGTGAAAGACCTTGTCGGTGTGGCAGTGTTCCTGTTCGTTTTCTGCGTAGTGGTGTTCTACTTCCCCGAAGGTGGTGGCTACTTTATTGAGCGGCCTAACTTTGATCAGGCGAACCCGCTGCAGACACCAGATCACATTGCCCCCGTTTGGTATATGACACCGTTCTACGCCATTCTCCGCGCCATCACCTTCTCGGTCTTTGGTTTAGACGCCAAGTTCCTAGGGGTTATCTTTATGGGCGCGGCGATTGCAATCCTGTTTGTTCTGCCCTGGCTGGATCGTAGCCCCGTGCGCTCTATGCGTTACAAAGGCTGGATGTCGAAAGTCATGCTGCTGCTGTTTGCTATCAGTTTTGTCATCCTGGGTGTTTTAGGTGTGTTGCCATCGACAGAGGGTAGGACACTGC
Organism: Halomonas sp. ATBC28; assembly: GCF_005937175.1. Taxonomy (NCBI): domain Bacteria; kingdom Pseudomonadati; phylum Pseudomonadota; class Gammaproteobacteria; order Oceanospirillales; family Halomonadaceae; genus Halomonas; species Halomonas sp. ATBC28. The sequence continues at coordinate 185,549 of NZ_VCQL01000006.1, forward strand.
TAGCCCAGGCGTGCACCGTGATCTATTTCGCCTTCTTTGTCTTGATGCCGTTCTACACCAAGCTGGAGAAGACTAAACCCGTTCCGGAAAGGGTGACTGGCTAATGAAAAAGTATCTATTTGGACTCCTTTTCGCCTTAGTGCCAGTAACCGCGATGGCTGCGGGGGGCGCAAGTGTGCCTCACTCGATGGATCCTGATCTGCATGATCAGGCCTCGTTGCAAAATGGCATGAAGCTCTATGTTAACTACTGCATGGGCTGTCACTCGCTTAACTATCAACGCTTTTCGCGTGCGGCAGACGACTTGGGGATGCCTCAGGATTTGGTTGAAGAGAATTTGATTTTCTCGTCAGATTTGGCTTACAACGATCAAATGCATAACGCCATGAACAGCGGTGATGCGGAGGGTTGGTTTGGTGCGCCGCCGCCCGACCTGTCGCTCAAGACGCGTGTGCGTGGGACCGATTGGATTTACTCTTATTTGCTCGGTTTCTACAAAGATCCTAGCCGTCCCACGGGCGTTAACAATACGGTGTTTGACCTAGTGGCAATGCCGAACGTGTTAGAGCCTCTGCAGGGCGTGCAAGAGCTGGTATGTGCTGAAACCGATCACCCGGTAGAAGGGCAAGAACCGGATGCGTTATCGGGCAAGTATCAGTCTTGTAACGTGCTGCAAGTGACCGAGCCGGGGGAGCTCGAACCTGCGGAATTTGAGGAGGCGATGTATGATCTTACTAACTTCCTGGCTTATGTAGGTGAGCCCTCCAAGCTTCAAGCACAGGCGCTGGCACCTAAAGTACTGATCTTTATTTTCATTTTTGGTGTGATTGCTTACCTGCTCAAGCGCGAGTACTGGCGAGATATCCACTAATTAGCAGTAGCTGATGGTCAGTGGGGCGCACGGCGTAAGTCGTGCGCCTTTTGCTTGTCAGCATGGCAGTAAAGCAAAGCAAAGCAAGCTGGCTTCCCCTAAGGTAGCGCTGGCGTGTTATTATCCAAGATTGTTTTGATGTGAGGATGCTTTCATGGGTGTTGTGGCCAAACGGTCGTCGATGATCTTTTACTCAGGCAGTGATGATCATTTCAGTCATCGTGTGCGCATTGTGCTGGCCGAGAAGGGGGTTGCCGTCGACATCGTCGATGTACTCGACGAAAAACCACCGGAAGAGCTGGCAGACCTCAATCCGTACAACAGCGTACCGACGCTGTTAGATCGTGACTTGGTGCTGTATGAGTCCAAAGTTATGATGGAGTATCTGGATGAGCGTTTCCCGCATCCTCCGCTATTGCCTGTTTATCCAGTAGCGCGTGCGCAAAGCCGCCTATGGATGCACCGCATTGAGCGCGAGTGGTGCCCAATGGTCGACCTGATTCGCAGTGGTGGAAAGAAAGAGGCAGATAAAGCGCGTAAAGAGTTGCGTGAAAGTCTGATCGGCATATCGCCAATTTTCGAGGATATGCCTTACTTCATGAGCGAAGAGTTTACGCTGGTGGATTGTTGTTTAGCGCCTGTATTGTGGCGTTTGCCGGAACTCAATATCGAATTGCCCGAGAAGCAGGTTAAGCCGCTGCTGTCCTACATGTCGCGAGTATTCGAGCGTGAAGCGTTCAAGGCATCTTTAAGTGAGCGTGAAAAAGAGATGCGCGCTTGAATTCATTTGGCTCCTTTGTGCTTGATAAGGGCAGGGAGCCTTTCTTGTAAGGAGGAGGGAGTCTAGATGAAATCGAGTCGCCCCTATCTCGCCCGAGCACTCTATGAGTGGTTGCTGGATAATGAGCTAACGCCTTACCTGGTGGTTGATGCTACCTTGCCTGGCGTTGAGGTGCCCCGTCAGTTTGTTCAAAACGGTCAGATCGTTTTGAACGTGGCGCCGACTGCAGTACGTGATCTTTTTATGGAGAATCAGGCGATAGGCTTTAATGCGCGCTTTGGCGGGCAGCCTATGCAGGTAATGATACCGACTCCGGCCTTAATCGCTATTTACGCCCGTGAGAACGGTGCAGGAATGGTCTTTGGTCATGAGCCTGAGCTAGGTGATGGAGCCGACTCTTTTGGCGCTATTGAGGACGAAGAGAAGCCCTCTAGTAAGCCTGAGCTGTCGATCACAGAGCCCGTCTCCGAAAAGAGTGACAGTGACTCAACGGCGTCAGCGGATACGTCTGAAAAAGAGTCTCAAGCTAAGAGCAAGACGAAGAAAAAACCCACCCTGCGGGTCGTTAAATAACACCCTGGGGTGTGCCGCCCACAAAAAAGCCTCGCTTATTAAGCGAGGCTTTTTTGTGGCTGCTAAAACGCAATGGGAAAACAGTGGATTAGTCTAGGTAATCAAATACTTTTACGATTCGTTGTACACCACCAACCGAGGAAGCGGCATTGACGATACGGTCAGCCTCTTCCCGGGTCACGCGGCCCATCAGATATACGCTGGCATTTTCGGTGGTGACTTTGATTTTTGAAGAGTCGATGCGGTCGTTGGTTGCCAGGTGGCTGACGACATTCGTGGTGAGCCATGTGTCGGTCAGGCGCTGGCTGGCCGGTAGGCGAGCGGCGATGGTGAGTTCGTTGTGGACGTCAGTAACACCGCGTAGGTTGCTGGTAACTTCACCCGCCATATCGCGAAGCTCTTCACTGGGTACTTGGCCCACCAGGAGCACAACGCCGTTATAACTGTGGGCACGAATGCGGGCATCGCCTAGCCGGGCGTCAGCACGCTTTAACGCGTCATCAACTTCACGCTCAATGGTGGTGTCGATGGCTTCAACATCGTCGCTACGCTGAGCATAGTTGGACTGATTGGAGGCTGAGTTGTTAGCGCAGCCGGTAATGAAGAGTGCCGCGCAAAGCGCAACGGCCATGAAGCCGCGGGGGGAGAGGCGTTGGGTCATCGTATGACTCCTTTGATGCTAGCAGTTAAAGACATCGTGGTTGTTAACACAGTACAAATGGCGACTAAGCGCTGCCAAACAACTGTTCATCGATAAGATCGCATAAACAGTGAATCACCAGCAGGTGAACTTCCTGGATGCGGGCCGTTGATGTCGCCGGGACGCGAATCTCGCAGTCATCCTGGCCTAACAGTGACGCCATATCGCCACCGTCGCGGCCGGTAAGGGCAACTACGGTCATATCGCGATCATGGGCGGCTTGAATGGCCTGCACAATATTGCCCGAATTGCCACTGGTGGAGATAGCTAAGAGTACATCACCGGGCTGCCCGAGGGCGCGAATCTGCTTTGAAAACACCTCGTTGTAGCTATAGTCGTTTGCGATTGAAGTGAGCGTGGACGTATCAGTGGTGAGTGCCAGTGCGGGTAGGCTAGGTCGTTCTCGCTCAAAGCGGTTGAGCAGTTCAGAGGAGAAGTGTTGGCTGTCACCAGCGCTGCCGCCATTGCCGCAGGCAAGAATTTTTCCTTCGCTGACAAGGCACTGCACCATCATTTGGCTAGCCACTTCAATGAACGGCGGAAGTACTTCGCTGGCGTACGTCTTGGTGTCGATGCTAGCGTTGAAGTGGCCGAGTATCCGAGATTGAAAGTCCATCAGGGCTTCCTGGTTGAATAGTGATAAAGAGTGTTTTTTAAAGACCGTTTTTAAAGCCAGTTTATAAAAACAGCTTTAAAAAAACAGTCAAAAGGCATCAAAGGCAGCTTTTACCCAGTGAAACTCAAGGTTGGGCGGCTTACCCGTTATGGCCAGGATATCAAAGCGGCAGGGTGAAGAAAGCCCGCCGCGGGCGATATAAAGCCGTGCTGCACGCACCAGGCGCTGTTGCTTCTGATAAGTGACGGTTTCCAGCGGGTGGCCGTAGCGCGTCGTGGTGCGGTGTTTGACTTCAACAAAGACGAGAATATCGCCATCGCGCATTACCAAGTCAAGCTCACCCCCTTTCACGTAATGATTCAGCGTAACAAGGGTGAGCCCCTGTTGGCGCAGCCATTGAGCGGCAAGCTGCTCAATGGCTGCGCCGCGGGCACGGGCAGTGTGGGCGTTAGTCGTCACTTTCGATCAGGTTAGGAATTAAAATAGGTGATGGAACGCCATTCTGGAATTTAGCCCAGGGCAGCTCGCGGTAGATGCGGCCATCGTCGCTTAAGTAGAGAGTGCCGGTGCTGCCATGAAGGCCGTTCAGCTCGCCAAGGTTGGAAAAGCGGATAGCCAGCTCGTAAGCATCAACGCCCATTGCCATCAGGCGGAACATGGAAGCGTCTGATTCATCCCGCAGGCTTTGGTAGGTAGATGCAAAGGGCAGAGCCTCTTCGCCACCAACGGCGGCGTCGGGGATTTGCCAGGGGATATCAACGAACATGACATCGTTTAGATCTTGATCGAGGCGAGTCTGCAAGCGTCCTTCATGCAAGTGTGAGGTGGCATAGATTGGCAGATTGGGAGCGTAGTAGTAATCCATAGTCGGCGGTACCTGGCGCGCATACTCGGGCAGTGCGAGCAGGAATAGGGCGTCAATATTGCCTAGGCGCGCGCGATCACCGCTAACACTGAGCGCGGTTTGTACGGCATTGGAGACCGAGCTATCCGGGTTATAGCGCACGGCGTTGGTGATTTCGCCACCCTGGCTATGCCACTCATTCCAGAAGGCTTCGCCTACGCGTCGGCCCCAGCCGTTATCCGGAACCATCATGGACATTTGGCGGTGCCCGTCCTGCCAGGCGCGGCGGGCAACTTGGCGTGCTTCGTCTTCAGCTGAAAGGCCGTACTGGAAGAGTCGCTGGGCTTGATTGTTATCACCGCTACCATAGTTGAGTGCTAGTGTAGGGAGCGGCACGCTATCGCGCTGTTCTAGCTGGGTAACTCGATCCTTATCCAGCGGGCCAATAATTAACTGCGCATTCATTTGTTGGGCGCGGTCATAGAGCTCATCCATCGAGTAGCGCGAGGTGTCCAGGAAGCTTAGCTCGACGTTGCTGCCCTTGGCGTCATGGTGCTGCCGCATAGCCGAAGCGATAGTATTGGCGACGCTGCTAAGCGGGCCTGATTCGGGCAGTGCTACCACGATGCGGCGTATTTCCTGACCCTCAAGCTCTGGCAGCGCAACGCTCACTGCGCCGCTGGGCTGATCAAGCGCCTCACGGGCCCAGCGCTGGCGTTCTTCAAGCCGCTCCTGCTGGTTAGCCTGCATCGGCAGCTCGTCGCCGAGTACCTGAGTGGCGCGCAGCACGGCACGGGGTTCATTCAACGCGCGGGCAAGCTCGGAAAATAGCAGTGCCCAGCGTACCCGGTCGGGTTCTGAGAGCAAGCTTTCATCAATCCCATCGGCGGTTTCGAAGGCTCTGTCGCGCTCACCTTGACGGGCCAGAATATTAGCCGCTTCCAGGCGTGTTTTTGCGGCTTGCTCTGGCGCTTGCTGTTCCGCTTGGCTGAGTAGCTGGCCAGGGTTTTCATCGGGCACTCGATCTACCACGCTAGGCGATTGCATCGCACAGCCAGCAACGAGAAATGCCACAAGGGCAGCGGCGAGTAAGCCACGTAATGACTGTTTCATGTATCCTTCCTTAGGTTTCCATTTGCGCTGTCGCTGCTTGTCAGCGATTGACCAAGCCACTGCACAAGCATAGCGCACCAGCAGGGCAAGCCATCAACGAATTGAGAGTCAACAATGACAGACGATAATCCGGGCACATTGTACGTGGTTGCTACGCCAATTGGGAATTTGGATGACTTAACCGCGCGTGCCGCTCGGGTGCTGGGCCAAGTGACACGTATTGCTGCTGAAGATACCCGCCATAGTGGCCGCCTGTTGGCGCACTTGGGGCTCAACAAGCCGATGCTCTCTTTGCATGAACACAACGAAGCGCGCCGGGTAGATACTTTGGATAGCTATCTCGCTGCAGGTGAAGATATTGCCCTGATCAGTGACGCCGGGACACCGTTGATTAGCGATCCCGGCTTTGTGCTGGTACGTGAGTTGCGGGCACGCAATCGCCATATTGTGCCAATTCCCGGCCCCTGTGCGCTGATTACTGCGCTGTCAGGGGCGGGCCTGCCGACAGACCGCTTTGTATTTGCCGGTTTTCTGCCTGCCAAGCCAGGCGCAAGGCGCCAAGCATTGGAGGGTTGGAAAACCCGCGAAGAGACGCTGGTGTTTTATGAATCTCCCCATCGTATCGTGCATACCCTTGAAGCGTTACAGGCGCAAATGGCGGATCGCGATGTGGTATTGGCGCGTGAGCTAACTAAAACCTTCGAAACGTTTTTGCACGGTACGCCTGCATCGTTACTGGAACAATTGACTGCCGACCCTAATCAAGCCCGCGGCGAATTCGTGGTGATTGTTGCTGGGGCTCCGCCGGTTGAGCAGAGTGAACATCAGGATATATCAGCGGACGCCTTGCTGGAGGCACTGCTGGCAGAGGGGGTTGGCGTGAAACAGGGCGCTGCAATTGCCGCGCGAATGCTTGGTGGTCGTAAGCAAGTCTGGTACGCGCGTTTGCAAGCAATTAAAGGTGAGCATTGAGGCAAGTCGAGGGCGCTGGTATGCTTGCCGCCGGAGTTGGCCAGACAGTCGCCGCTAATACCCCTTAAAAGGTGTTGGGGGAGGAAAGTCCGGGCTCCATAGGGCAGAGTGCCAGGTAACGCCTGGGCGGCGTGAGCCGACGGAAAGTGCAGCAGAGAGTAGACCGCCTAAGCCTTTCGGGGCCGGTAAGGGTGAAAGGGTGCGGTAAGAGCGCACCGCGCGCCTGGTAACAGTGCGTGGCATGGTAAACCCCACTCGGAGCAAGACCAAATAGGGATCCAATGGCGTGGCCCGCGCTGGATCCGGGTAGGTTGCTTGAGCGCTGTGGTAACGCAGCGCCTAGAGGAATGGCTGTCCACGACAGAACCCGGCTTATCGGCCGACTCCCCCACTTACGTACCAGGGCGTGCTTGCACGCCCTTAATGACGCTATCTCTATCATCTTGTGTGAGAAAAACATGCCTTCTCCTGACGCTGAACAGGTTGCTACCCGCTTTCGCCATACCAGCGTACTACTGGAAGGTGCTGTCGATACTCTGGTGCACGATGCGCGAGGCGTCTATTTAGATGGCACCTTTGGGAGGGGCGGTCACTCACGCTTGATCCTTGATCGTCTGGATGCTCAGGGCCAGCTGCTTGCGATGGATCGCGATCCCCAAGCGATTGCCGCGGCCGCTGACATAGACGATCCACGCTTTCAGATTGCCCAGCGAGAATTTGCTCAGCTCGCCGAGTTTGCCCGTGAACAGGGCGTATTTGGCAAGCTTTCCGGTGTGTTACTCGATGTTGGCGTGTCGTCGCCTCAACTAGATGACCCCGAGCGCGGCTTCAGCTTTATGCGCGATGGCCCGCTAGATATGCGTATGGATCCTACCCAAGGGCAAAGTGTGGCTGATTTCCTGGCCCGGGCCAGTGAAGCAGACATTGCCTACGTGTTTAAAACCTACGGCGAAGAGCGCTATGCCAAACGTTTGGCCCGCGCTGTGGTCACTCGCCGGGTCGAGAAGCCGTTTACCCACACGGTGGATTTGGCCGAGGTATTAAAAGTAGCCCACCCCGCCTGGGAAAAGGGACGCCATCCTGCCACCAAAGCGTTTCAAGGGCTGCGTATTTTCGTCAACGGCGAGCTGGAGCAGTTAGACAGTGCTTTAGACGCCGCGCTAGAGGCGCTGGCACCTGGTGGTCACTTAGTGGTTATCAGCTTTCACTCGTTGGAAGATCGTCGCGTGAAGCGCTTTATTCGCCACCATGTCCGCGGCGATACCGACTTGCCGCGAGGGGTGCCGATTCGCGATGATCAAATGAATCGGCGTCTTGAAGCGCTAGGCAAAGGTGTGCGGCCAAGCGAGGAGGAAGTGGATGCCAATCCCCGCGCACGTAGCGCCGTCATGCGGGCTGCACGCAAACGGATGTAAATGTCATCATGAGCATGGATCGGATTGAGCAGTGGGCAACCACGCTACGCACCGAATGGCCTTTCAGGCTGCGTTTACGCGCCTGGCCGGTAGCTATTACGCTACTCTTTCTACTCTGCATGGCCTCCGGGCTGGGCGTGGTTGTCACTACCCATATGACGCGGGTTCAATTTGCTCAGCTGCAACAGCTGGAGCAAGAAGAGAACCAGCTGCAAACGGAGTGGGGGCAACTGCTGCTCGAGGAGGGCGCATGGTCGACACCTGCCCGTATTGAACAAATTGCCACTGACCGCCTGGGTATGCGAATCCCCGATGTCCATGATGTTGAGGTGATTCGACCATGAGAAGCGAACGTCGAGGCGGTACCTCGCGTCAGGCGCCGATTGCCCCTCCGCTCGGCAGCGGGCGGTTCATGTTTATTCTGCTTGCGATTGGCTTGGCATCGGCTATTTTGATTGGTCGGATTACCTTGCTGCAGGTCATTGACCGACCCTTTCTGCAAAGCCAGGGCGACGCGCGTACTCTTCGTCACGAAACGATCCCTGCCCACCGCGGCATGATTACAGACCGCAATGGCGAACCGTTGGCGATTTCCACACCAGTGGTCACCCTCTGGGCCAATCCGCAAGAACTACCCGACGATGCTATACAGCGTGTAATGCTGGCCCAGGCGCTGGGTATGACGCTGGGTGACTTCGAGGCGCGGGTGGCGCGCTTCAGCGAGCATGAGTTCATGTATTTACGCCGTCAGATGACCCCCGCGGCGGCCCAGCAGATTCTAAACCTGCGCACGCCCGGCGTTTACCCGCAGCGTGAATATAAACGCTACTATCCCGCTGGCGAGGTTGCCGCTCAACTGCTGGGGGTAACCAACGTTGACGATGTCGGTCAGGAAGGCCTGGAGCTTGCTTATCAGCCTTACCTGGCAGGGCGACCAGGTCAGCGGCGGGTCATTAAAGATCGTCGCGGGCGCTTGGTGCGCGAGCTGGGCGTTATTGACGAAGCCCAGCCAGGGGGCGAACTGACCCTCTCTATTGATCAACGCATCCAGTATATGGCTTACCGGGAGCTGCGCGCAGCGGTGGCTGAGAATGAGGCTGATGGTGGCGTGCTGGTGATGATGGATGCCCGTACGGGAGAGGTGTTGGCTATGGCTAACTTGCCCTCCTACAACCCTAACAACCGAGCGGGGCTTGATCCGCGTGGGTTACGTAACCAAGCGTTGGTCGATGTATTTGAGCCCGGTTCGGTGATGAAGCCGCTGGCCATGGCTGCCGTGTTAGAGAGTGGCGTGGTGGATCGCGATGCTGTGGTCGATACCTCGCCTGGTTGGATGCGATTGGATCAGTTCACCATTCGCGATTTCCGTAATTATGGCGAACTGGATTTGGCTGGCATTCTGGAACACTCTTCGAATGTGGGGATGTCCCGACTAGCACTGCGGTTGAGCGATACGGCGATTTGGGAAAAGTATAACCAGTTAGGGCTGGGGCAGGCACCCGGAACCGGTTTTCCTGGCGAGTCCACTGGCAGCTTACCGGCGCCAGTTCGCTGGTCGCGCAGCGAGCGGGCGACGCTCTCCTACGGTTACGGCCTATCCGTGTCAGCGGTGCAGTTGGCGAGTGCTTACACGGCGCTAGCCAATGATGGCGTGCGTCTGCCGCCTTCGCTGTTACGCCTTTCTGAGCCACCCCAAGGCATCCCCGCGATAGAGCCCACGGTTGCCAATGACCTGTTGCGAATACTGGAAACTTCCGTTGCGGCCTATACCGGCGGGCGGCGAGCTCGTGTCGAGGGTTATCGTGTTGGCGGAAAAACGGGCACGGTGCGCAAAATAGGCCAGCAGGGCTATACCACCGATGCCTACCGCAGCGTTTTTGCCGGTATTGCGCCTATTTCCGACCCGCGCATTGTCACAGTGGTAATGATTGATCACCCCAAAGCAGGCGAATTTTATGGCGGCGCCGTTGCCGCACCGGTTTTTTCCAGCGTGACGGGGAATGCTTTACGCTTGCTGGACGTCCCGCCGGATCACGAGGCGGAGTAGTTTTTTAAGGAGATGGCATGACGCTGAGTCCAGGCGAAATATTAACGGCACTCGCGAAAGTATGGCCCAAGTCACCACTGCCCGCTGACCTGCCCAAGCTGCCGGATCAGGTGCGCATTGAAATGAACTCGCGCAAGCTTGCCAAGGGCGACATTTTCGTGGCCGTGCCCGGCAGTCAGCGTGACGGACGCGATTTCATTGAGCAAGCCCTTGAAGCTGGGGCTTCGCTTGTTTTAGCGCAGGGGGCTCACGGCGATGTACAGCTTGAAGGGCGGGTGTTGCAACTGCCACATTTGTCGTCGCGCTTAGGCGAGCTAGGTAGGGCGCTGTACCAGGTGCCTAGTGATCTGGAAGTCATTGCGGTGACCGGTACCAATGGTAAAAGCTCTGTTACTCACTATATTGCTGCCCTCAGCGAAGCGTTGGGAACACCTGCGGGTCTTGTCGGCACCTTAGGCGTGGGGCGTCCTGGCGAACTGAGCGATAGTGGCTTAACCACGCCTGGCCCCTTGGCGCTGCAGGCGACGCTGGGTGAGTTGGCCCAACAGGGGGTGAAGCGCGTTGCCCTCGAAGCCTCTTCCCACGCTCTGGATCAGTACCGGTTGGAAGCGGTCAACGTTAGTGTAGGGGTGTTTACCAATCTGACCCGCGACCATTTAGATTATCACGGCAGCATGGCGGCCTATGCGGCCTCGAAAGCCAAGCTGTTTCGCCGTTCTGAGCTTAGCTTGGCGGTGGTGAATGGTGATGACCCCTTGGCGCGCTTAATGCTGGCTGGTTCTAGTAGCCGCGTACGTGTGCTGGCCACTGGGCAAGACGAGGCTGTTACGCTGCGGGTGCTGGACTGGCAGGCGTTCGAGCAGGGGCAGCAGGCAATGATTGCGACCCCCGACGGCGAGAAAATGCTGCGCTTAACGTTAATGGGACGCTTTAATTTAGATAACGTCCTGCTGGCGATGGCTGTGCTGTATGGGTTAGGTGAATCCCTCGATGCGCTGTTTGATGCAGCGACAACACTTTCTCCGGTGCCGGGGCGTATGGAGCGCTATGGCGATGTGGACGCCCCCAGTGTGGTCGTGGACTATGCCCACACACCGGATGCCCTACAGAGTGCCCTTCAGGCGCTACGTGCTCACTTGGGGGACGCGGGTAAATTGTGGTGTGTGTTTGGCTGCGGCGGGGAGCGTGATACGGGTAAGCGAGCCGAGATGGCCCGGGTCGCCGAGCAGTTGGCAGATCGCATCGTTGTCACTGACGATAATCCGCGGAATGAATCCGCCGCGCAAATCCGTGAGCAGATTCTGACCGGGTTCTCAACCGCTGTGCAGCCGATTGAAATTGCTGAGCGTCGCGAGGCCGTAGTAGCGGCTATTCAACAAGCTGGCGCCCAGGATGTGGTGCTGATCGCCGGGAAAGGGCATGAGGCGTATCAGGAGATACAGGGGGTGCGCCATCCTTACGCCGATAGCGAAGAGATTCAACGCGCTTTTGCTCAGCGGAGAGCGCAGTAATGCATTGGGCTCTTGGTCAAGTGGCCGCCGCGCTCGGCATCGAAGCGCCATCAGGCAGTGCACAGTTAATCATTCACTCGGTTGTTACCGATAGCCGTAAAATTGAGCCTGGCTGCCTGTTTGTCGCGTTAAAAGGCGTCAATTTTGATGGCCACGATTTTGTCGAGCGTGCCCATGCGCTTGGCGCGGCAGCGGCGTTGGTCGACGCACCTGTTGCTAGCGACTTACCCCAATTGGTGTGTCCCGATACGCGCTTAGCCCTGGGATTGCTAGCCGGTGCACATCGGCGCGCATGGCACGGGCCCTTGGTAGCGGTCACCGGCAATAGTGGTAAAACCACGGTTAAGGAGATGTGCGCGGCACTGCTGAGGCCTTTGGGCGAGGTGTTAGCGACCGAGGGGAATCTGAACAATGATTTCGGTGCGCCGCTGACCTTATTGCGATTGCGCCAACAGCACAAAGTCGCCGTGATAGAGTTAGGCGCTAATCATCTGGGTGAAATCGCCTGGACGGCGCCGCTGGCACAGCCCGATATTGCGATTATCACCAATGTCACCGGCGCCCATGTGGGTGAGTTTGGCGGCATGGGGCAGATCGCCCAGGCGAAAAGTGAACTGCTCGCCGGGCTAAGCGAGCAGGGTACGGCCATATTGAACCGCGATGATCGCTACTACTCCTTTTGGGCTTCGCGTGCGGCCCCAAGGCGAGTGGTTAGCTTTGGCTTTCATCCCCAGGCAGATGTCAGCGCCTCAGCGCTTTCCTGTGATCCTCAAGGGCGGTATGCTTTCACGCTACTGCAGCATGGTCAGGCGCTGGGCCAAGTGCGTTTACCGCTACTTGGCAAGCATAATGTCAGCAATGCCTTAGCTGCGGCTGCCGCGGCATTAGCGCTGGGCGTGCCGCCAGAGCAGATCATTACGCGCGTGGGTGCATTGCAAGCGCTAGCGGGTAGACTAACCGTAGTGCCCGGTTTGCGGGGGGGCAAGCTACTGGATGATACTTACAATGCCAACCCCGGGGCGGTCAAAGCCGCTCTGGATACGCTGGCAAGTTTCCCGGCTCCACGCTGGTGTGCATTGGGCGTAATGGGCGAGCTGGGAGACGAGTCGGCAGCGCTGCATGCGGACATTGGCCGTTACGCTGCAGAGCTTGGCATTGATCAGCTGTTGACGCTGGGCGACGCGGCACGCGCTGCCAGCGAGGCCTTTGGTCGTGGGCTGCATTTTAACGATCACGAGGCGCTAACGCGTCATGTCACTAATACTTTGCCGCCGGACACCACCTTGCTGGTGAAAGGGTCGCGCAGTGCGGGCATGGAACATGTCATTAATGCACTGCGTTCGGATAAATAAGGTAAACGCCGTTCATGTTACTTCACTTGGCGAATTTTCTGTCGCAGTACCAATCTGATTTTCAGGTAGTCAATTATTTAACCCTGCGCGTGATTTTAGGCGCTCTCACCTCATTAATGCTCTGCTTATGGCTGGGGCCATGGATGATCCGCAAACTGGTCGAGGGGCAAATCGGTCAATCCGTGCGTGACGATGGCCCTCAGTCCCATCTTTCCAAGGCGGGTACCCCGACCATGGGGGGAGCGATGATTCTGTTGGCCATTGCCATGAGTACCTTGCTATGGGGTGACCTAACCAATCTTTATATTTGGGTGGTGTTAGGCGTCACACTAGGTTTTGGTGCTATCGGCTGGGTCGATGATTACCGCAAAGTAGTGGAGAAAAATCCGCGTGGCTTACCCGCCCGCTGGAAGTATTTCTGGCAGTCGGTGGTGGGGATTGGGGCGGCAGTGCTGCTTTATTTGACTGCCTCAACGCCGGTCGAAACCAGCTTGTTAGTGCCAATGTTCAAAGAGGTCGCACTGCCGCTGGGCCTATTCTATATCGTGCTCACCTACTTAGTGATTGTGGGCAGTTCCAATGCGGTTAATTTGACCGATGGTCTGGATGGCTTGGCAATTATGCCTACGGTGCTGGTGGCCATGGGCTTGTCAGTGTTTGCTTATGCCAGCGGTAATACCGTGTTTGCCGAGTATTTACATATTCCGTTTATTGCCGGTACCGGTGAGCTGGCGGTTTTTTGTGCCACCATTGCCGGTGCCGGGCTTGGCTTTTTATGGTTCAACACTTACCCCGCCCAGGTCTTTATGGGCGACGTAGGTGCCTTGGCGTTAGGGGCTGCGTTGGGCGTGGTGGCAGTGATCGTGCGTCAGGAGATCGTGCTGTTTATTATGGGCGGTATTTTTGTCATGGAGACGGTGTCGGTCATTCTTCAGGTGGGGTCCTATAAGCTTACCGGGCGGCGCATCTTTCGCATGGCGCCACTGCATCACCACTATGAATTGAAAGGTTGGCCTGAGCCGCGGGTAATCGTGCGTTTTTGGATCATTACCGTGGTGCTGGTGCTGCTCGGCCTCGCAACGCTCAAGGTTCGTTAATGAAAGTTCGTTGATGCAAATGGCCAAGAGTGGATCGACGGGTCGAGAGCATGAGGCGAGAGGAAGCCGGTGATGGTTCGAGTTGCTAAAGGATTAACGCTAGTGGTGGGGCTGGGGCTGTCGGGTCGAGCGATATGCCGCCATTTAAGCCGCTTGAAAGTGCCCTACATGGTAGCGGATACACGTGCCGAACCTCCGGGGTTGGATGACTTTAAAGCCGCTCATCCGGATGTTGAAGTTCACTGTGGCCCGTTAACGTCGCTGGATCTGCGTGATGTTGAAGAGGTAGTGGTTAGCCCTGGTCTTGATCCGAGAATGCCGGGTTTGATAGAGCTGGCGGATCAACTAAACCCGCACACAGGTGAACCGATGGTGGTGGGCGAGATAGCCCTCTTTGTTCGCGCCGCTAACGCCCCCATCGCTGCTATTACCGGATCCAATGCCAAGTCAACAGTCACTTCGCTGCTGGGAGAAATGGCCGCTGCTGCCGGTGTTAATGCGGCGGTGGGGGGGAATCTTGGCACCCCTGCGCTGGATCTGTTGACCAGCCATCCCGATGCCGCGCTCTATATCTTAGAGCTTTCAAGCTTTCAGCTTGAAATGACGCCCCATCTGAATGCCAGTTGTGCTGCCTTTCTGAACTTATCCGAAGACCACCTGGATCGCCATGGAGATATGCACGGCTATCGCACCGCCAAACAGCGTATTTTTATGGGTGCCGAGCACGCCGTGGTGAATGCCGATGATTCTAACACGTGGCCTGAATATCCCGTTGACCAAGTGACTTACTTTACGCAAGCAGCCCCAAAGGGGGGCGAGTGGGGGCTGGCGCTTCACCAGAGCAAATTGACGTTAATGCAGGGCTCCACCCCTTGGTTGGCTATTGATGAGTTAAAAATGGCCGGCCAGCACAACTATCTCAATGCTTTGGCGGCACTGGCCATGGGGCAAGTGCTGGGCTTTGCGGCTGAGCCCATGTGCAGCGCGCTGCGGGAATTTAAGGGCTTGGTACACCGCAGCGAAGTGATTGCAGAAATTAACGGCGTCACCTGGGTTAACGACACCAAAGGCACCAATGTTGGGGCCACGCTGGCGGCGATTAACGGCATTGGCGCGACGCTGGAAGGCCGTTTGATTTTACTCGCGGGCGGGATTGGCAAAGGCGCAGACTTTACCCCGTTGGCCAAACCCTTAACAGCCTGCGCGCGTCACGTGCTGTTGTTTGGCAGAGATGCTCCGCTACTGGCCGAGGCGCTGCATGGGCACGTAACGACCCAGCAAGTTGACGATTTAACCCAGGCCATGCAGGCAGCGTTTGAACTCGCCCAGCCGGGTGACTGTGTGCTGCTCTCACCCGCCTGTGCAAGCCTGGATCAATTTGCTAATTACCCAGCGCGTGGCGAGGCGTTTCGTCGCTGGGTGCTGGATAAAGCATCGACTACAGCCGAGGAAGCGCCATGAGTCGAATTCAGCGTCTGCGCGCGGTGCTTACCACTCGGGATCTACCCTGCGATGTATGGCTCATTGTAGCGGCGGTTGCCTTGGCGGGGTTGGGTTGGGTCATGGTCAGCTCGGCGTCGATTGGCTTGCTGGAAGATACCTATCACTACTCACGTCAGCATGGCGTTTTCCTGGTGCTTGCCATCATCGCCTGCGTATTTATGCTCTGTGTGCCGCTTGAAGTGTGGCGCCAAAACGCAGCGCTAATTCTGCTCGCCACTATTTTTCTATTGGTTTTGGTGCTGATTGTTGGTCAGGAGATCAATGGTAGCAAGCGCTGGATAGCGTTGCCGGGGCCCTTGCCGAGTTTACAGGTCTCTGAATTTGCCAAAGTCGGGCTGATTTTCTATATGGCGGCGTTTATGTCGCGTTTTACCTACGATTTGCGTCGTCGAGCGTTCAGCATGTGGCGCCCTCTGGCCGTGCTGGCCGTACCGGTTGGGCTGCTATTTTTAGCACCTGATTTCGGCGGGATGGTGGTCTTTACCGTCTGCGTGATTGGCATGCTGATGATGTGCGGTGCCTCGCTGGTGCTGCTGGTTGGCAGCGGGCTGCTGCTCGGCTCCGGGGCGGTTGTAATGGTGTTGATCGAGCCCTACCGGCTGGCCCGGTGGACCAGTTTTTTAGACCCCTGGGCCGATCAGTTTGCGACCGGCTACCAGTTAACTCAAGCGTTAATCGCCTTCGGACGGGGGCACGTCACCGGTACTGGCTTGGGTAACAGTGTGCAAAAACTGCATTACCTGCCCGAAGCGCATACCGACTTTATCTTTGCCGTCATCGCTGAAGAGTTGGGCATGATAGGTGCGATTATCGTCGTGCTGTTGTTCACGCTGTTTATTGCCCGCGCTATGTGGATAGGGCGCAAAGCTGAGCTGGCAGGGCACCTATTTGGCGCTTATGTAAGCTACGGCATCGGCTTTGTCGTAGCCGCTCAGGCGTTTATTAACATGGCGGTAAGTTCCGGGCTGTTGCCGACTAAAGGGCTAACGCTGCCGCTGATGAGCTATGGCGGCTCTAGCCTGCTAGTAACAGGCGTAATGGTTGGACTACTGCTACGCACGGATGCTGAAACACGTCATCGCCCCCGACGCGCGTCCACCCCCTATAAATCGCGCCATGAACCGCGTTTATCGTAACGCTATGTCGCTTGGTGCTATCAGGAGTTTGATGTGACGACTAACGTTAGCCGACGAGTACTGATTATGGCGGGGGGCACCGGCGGCCACGTGTTCCCAGCCTTGTCACTCGCCAACGCTTTGCAGGCGCAGCAGGTCGACGTTGAGTGGTTGGGCAGTCCTAGAGGGATTGAAAACCGCCTGGTGCCCGAAGCGGGCATTACATTACATACCATTGCGGTTAGCGGGCTGCGCGGCAATGGCTTGACGGGCTGGCTAAAAGCACCGCTAAACCTTAGCCGTGCGGTACTGCAGGCGCGTGCGGTTATTCGCGACTTCAAGCCTCATGTGGTGGTCGGCTTGGGTGGCTTTGCCAGTGGTCCTGGCGGGTTAGCTGCTTGGCTGACGCGCGTTCCTTTAGTGATCCATGAGCAGAATGCCGTGGCAGGCCTGACCAATCGCGTGCTGTCGCGACTCGCCAAGCGTACCTATGCCGCTTTCCCCGAGGCCTTTGGGGCGCGTGCCGATGTCATTGGCAATCCAGTGCGTGACGATATCGCCGCCTTAGGGAACACCCCAAGAGATGCGGAGAGCCTCTCTGCAAGGCCTCTGCGGTTGCTGGTGGTGGGAGGCTCGCTCGGTGCCGTCGCCCTTAACGAGCGCTTGGCCCCCGCGCTGGCAGCTCTGCCCATTGAGCGGCGACCTCAGGTGCGCCATCAGGCGGGTAAAAACCGTGAAAAGGCCACTGCTGAAAATTATCAGCAGCACGGCGTGAGCGCCGAGGTTAGCCCCTTTATTGACGATATGGCCGCTGCCTACGAGTGGGCCGACTTAGTGGTGTGTCGCTCAGGCGCCCTGACTGTCGCGGAGTTGGCAGCTGCGGCCAAGCCAGCGCTGCTAGTGCCGTTTCCTTTTGCCGTTGATGACCATCAGCGGATCAATGCCCAGGTACTCGTCAAGGCGGGAGCGGCAAAGTGCGTGGTTCAGTCTGAGCTCACCGTTGAGCGGTTAAGTGAATTTTTAAATCAATTGCTCGTCCCAAATACCCTGGCTGCGATGGCGGCGAATGCACGTCAGGCTGCCCATTTAGACGCCACGAAGCGCTTGGCTGAAGGGTGTTTGGCGATGGTGCCGTTAGGAGACTCTGCGTGATCGATTCAGACAAAACCATGACACCCTCACGTTCTGCCGCTGGCCCCGGCATGCGCCGAATTCGGCGACTCCATTTTGTCGGCATTGGTGGCGCAGGGATGTGCGGTATTGCCGAGGTGTTAGCGAATCAAGGCTACACCGTGAGCGGTAGTGATGCGAAAGCCTCTTCGGTCGTGGAGCGGCTGCGGCAATGCGGTGTTGGTGTGGCGATCGGGCATGCCGAGGCCAATGTCGAGGGCGCTGATGTGGTGGTGGTGTCGAGCGCCATTGATGAAACCAATCCAGAAATACGCTGGGCCCATGAGAACCGTGTGCCGGTGGTGCGCCGGGCTGAAATGCTCGCTGAACTAATGCGTTTTCGTCACGGTATTGCCGTGGCGGGCACCCATGGTAAAACCACCACGACCAGCTTGACGGCAACACTGCTGGCTGAAGGGGGGCTCGATCCCACCTTTGTGATTGGTGGCAAGCTGACCAGTGCCGGCGCCAATGCCCGTTTAGGTGAGGGCGACTATTTAGTTGCTGAAGCCGATGAGTCCGACGCCTCCTTTTTGCACCTACAGCCGATGGTATCGATTGTCACCAATATCGATGCTGACCATATGGCGACCTATGGCGGCGACTTTGAGCGGCTCAAGAGTACCTTTATCGAATTCCTACACAACTTGCCGTTTTATGGCTTGGCTGTGCTGTGTATCGATGACCCCCATGTGCGCATGCTTTGTGAGCAGGTGAAGCGGCAGTTCGTGACCTATGGGTTTGATAGCGATGCCGATTACCGGATTGTTGATTTTGCCCAGCGTGGCGGGGAAGTGTCGTTCACTGCGCTACGCCCTGGCGGCGCTGCGCCGTTAAATGTCCGTTTGGCTATGCCGGGGCGCCACAATGCTCTAAACGCCATGGCGGCAATTGTGGTAGCCACCGATGCCGGTGTGAGCGATAGCGCTATTTTGAGCGGTCTGGCAGGTTTTGCCGGTGTTGGTCGCCGTTTTCAGGTGCATGGCCATTTCCCTGCACCCCAAGGGGGCGGCGATATCATGCTGGTGGATGACTATGGCCACCATCCTCGTGAAGTGGATATGGTCATTCAGGCTATTCGTGCAGGCTGGCCAGATCGTCGCCTAGTCATGCTTTATCAGCCCCATCGCTATAGCCGTACCCGCGATTTATACGAAGATTTTGTCAGGGTGCTTTCTCAAGTCGATACGCTTGTGCTGCTTGATGTTTACAGTGCCGGTGAAGCGGTTATTCCCGGTGCCGAAGGAAAAACCTTGGCGGGCTCCATTCGTCAGCGTGGTGACGTCGACCCGCTATTTGTCGAGCATAAACACGAACTGCCTGCGCTGTTAACCAACGTATTGCGCCCAGGCGATATTTTAATAACCCAGGGTGCCGGTGATGTGGGTGGGATCTCCCTGCGCCTGGCCCAGGCACAGCTAGCGATGAACGAGGTGGATCTGTGAGTGTTGACGTAGCAACTCCCCAGTCTCTTGAAAAAGTCGTTGTCGTTTACGGTGGCACCTCTGCTGAACGCAAGGTGTCGCTGAAAAGCGGGTCGGCGGTGCTTGCGGCACTGCAGCGTAAAGGTGTCAACGCCTGCGGCTATGATCCCCGCGACAACGGCCTAGTGGGCTTGGAACAACTGGCTCCTTCGCTTGTCTTTGTGGCTCTGCATGGCCGCGGCGGTGAAGACGGCACCCTACAGGGCGCGCTAGAACTGCTCGACATTCCTTATACCGGCAGCGGGGTGCTCGCTTCGGCCCTGGGGATGGATAAGCAGCGCACCAAGCAGGTATGGAGCGCAGTTGGGCTACCCACTCCGGAAAGTATTATGTTGGAGGCAACGGCGGAGTGGTCCGCCGTGGTCGAGCAACTTGGCTTGCCGTTGATTGTGAAGCCTGTGCATGAGGGGTCGACGCTGGGTATTAGCATTGTAAAAACCCAGGCAGCGCTTGAAGCGGCTTATCACGAGGCGGCCCAGTTCGACGCTCGCGTGATGGCGGAGCGTTTTGTGGTGGGTGAAGAGTTTACCGTTGCGCTGCTAGGTGATCAGGTGCTGCCGGCGATTCGTGTTGAAGTACCGGGTGGTTTCTACGACTACGAGGCCAAATATATCGCTAATACCACCCAGTATCACTTGCCCTGCGGTTTGTCGGCGCAACATGAGGCTGAGCTTGCATTGCTTTGCCAGCAGGCGTTTGCCGCTATCGGTGGAGTCGGCTGGGGCCGGGTTGATGTCATGCGTGATAGTGAAGGGCGTTTTTGGCTGTTGGAAGTCAATACGGTGCCAGGTATGACCGATCATAGTTTGGTACCTCAAGCGGCGGCTCATGCGGGCATTAGCTTTGATGATCTAGTGTTACGAATACTCAATACCGCAGGCGAGCAGTTCACAGCATGAGTAATGACCTGTTTAAAAGCGCCTTTTTAAAAAGTGCCTTATGAAAAAGCGTAACGCTTGGTTGGGAATTCTCCTGCTGGCGCTACTTATGGGAGCTGGCGGGCGGGCGCTTTGGCTGTGGCTGGATCGTCCTATTGAACGTGTGTCTATTCGCGGTGAATGGGAGTACGTCAGCGCTGACTACCTGCGTACTCAGTTGGCGCCCCTGGTGGTTGATGCCACCTGGTTATCAGCTGATTTGGGTGAATTACGCGACCGTGCACTGCAAGTGGGTTGGTTAAACGAAGTGCGTATTTCCCGTGAGTGGCCGAATGCACTGGTGTTTGAGCTGGTTGAACAGCAGCCTGTCGCACGCTGGAATGATGACTTCTTGCTTAACCCTGAAGGTGAGCCTTTCGCTTTTGCGCCATTATCACCACCTGCAG
Organism: Halomonas sp. ATBC28; assembly: GCF_005937175.1. Taxonomy (NCBI): domain Bacteria; kingdom Pseudomonadati; phylum Pseudomonadota; class Gammaproteobacteria; order Oceanospirillales; family Halomonadaceae; genus Halomonas; species Halomonas sp. ATBC28. The sequence goes on from NZ_VCQL01000006.1 coordinate 206,037, forward strand.
GTTTACCCGATCTTGCTGGCCCTGCTGGAAGCAGTGAAGAAGTGCTGGATTATTACCACCGGTTAAAACTTCACTTTGAACAGTTATCGTTGAATCTTACTCAACTTCGTTTAGAGCCGCGCGGTGCCTGGCGGCTACAATTAAACGATGGCGCTTGGGTGATGTTAGGTCGGCGTCAGCATGAAGTGCGCTTAGCACGATTGTCGGCTTCATGGCAGCGTGAGTTGTCGTCTCTTGGCGATCAGATTCGTTATATTGACCTGCGCTACCCTAACGGTGTTGCTGTTGCTTGGCATGGAGAAAGTGAATTTACGGTGCAAGATGAGTAGCTCTTCTATTACTTGATGCAAATAAGGTGTAAAAGTGAGTGGTTGCCATCGTTGAAAAAGCCAGTAATCGGCTTTAAATTGCTACCCAAGCCTATTATTGTGGATTTGTACTAGTCGTATTGCGACTATTGTTTCTATACTATGGGCCAGAAGCGGGTTAAATAGTTTTTAATTTCGACTATTGGTACTTAGCGATTGTCTGAAAAGCAGCACTGATTATTTTGGGTAGCACGCTTTCAATGTTAAGCGTTAGATTAAGCGCCACCCTATTTATATTTATTTTTAACAATGACGCAAGGAGATTTCCCGACTCATGGCAGGCTCACCCAACGCATCCAATATGGTGGTCGGGCTGGACATTGGAACGTCCAAGGTCGTCGCGATAGTCGGTCAACCTACCGACGACGGCGGAATTGAAATTGCAGGTATTGGTTCGCATCCTTCGCGTGGTATGAAGCGTGGCGTAGTGATCAATATTGAATCGACTGTGCAGTCTATCCAGCGCGCCGTTGAAGAAGCAGAATTAATGGCCGGTTGTGATATTCACTCGGTATACGTTGGCGTGGCAGGCAGCCATATCAGTTCAATGAACTCGGATGGCGTTGTCGCCATTAAAGAGCGTGAGGTAACGCCCTCCGATATTGAACGTGTGATTGACTCCGCGCGGGCGCGTGCCATCTCTGAAGGCCAGCGAGTGCTGCATGTGCTGCCCCAAGAGTTCTCGATTGATGCCCAGGGGGGCATTCGTGAGCCGCTTGGCATGTCCGGTGTGCGCTTGGAAGCACAGGTGCACTTAGTGACAGCCGCATTAAACGCGGTGCAGAATATTGAGAAGTGTGTGCGCCGCTGCGGTCTTGAAGTTGATGCTATTATCTTAGAGCAGCTCGCCTCTAGTATGGCCGTGCTGACTGAAGATGAGCGTGAACTGGGTGTCTGTATGGTTGATATTGGTGGTGGAACCACCGATATGGCTATTTTCAGCGAAGGCGCCATACGCCATACGGCGGTGATTCCTATCGCCGGGGATCAAGTCACTAACGATATCGCCATGGCGTTGCGAACACCCACGCAGCACGCTGAAGAGATAAAAGTTAAATACGCTTGCGCGCTAACCCATTTAGCCGCCAGCGATGAAATGATTAAAGTACCTAGCGTAGGTGATCGTCCAGCGCGTGATCTATCGCGCCAAGCGCTTGCTGAAGTGGTAGAACCACGCTACGAAGAGCTATTTACGCTAGTGAGAGACGAATTGCGCCGTAGTGGCTATGAAGACATGGTGGCTGCTGGGATAGTGCTTACCGGCGGTACCTCGCGCATGGAAGGGGTTAGCGAATTGGCAGAAGAGATTTTCCATATGCCCGTTCGTATCGCATGTCCGCAGAATGTAAGAGGTTTGGCGGACGTCGTTTGTAATCCCATTTATGCGACGGGCGTTGGTCTGCTGCATTATGCCTTGCAGGAAACGCGTCATGGGCAAGGTCTAAGAAGCCACGGGGGAGTGGTTGCAGCCCATAAGGGCCGTAACGAGCTTGCCCGGCGTGATATCAAGGAAGACCATTCGGCGCTGGCAAGAATTAAAGGCTGGTTCAAAGGAAATTTCTGACAGGGCCGCAAGCGCGGTTCAGGAGACGGGGCTTATGTTCGAATTGGTAGATAACGCACCCTCGAGCAGTGCGGTCATCAAAGTGGTTGGCGTTGGCGGCGGTGGCGGCAATGCTGTTAACCACATGGTCGAAAGCAATATTGAAGGCGTTGAGTTTATCTGCGCCAACACGGACGCCCAGGCGCTGAAACGCTGTGCAGCAAAGACGGTGTTGCAATTGGGTAGCGAAATCACTAAAGGATTAGGCGCAGGTGCCAATCCCGACGTGGGCCGCCAAGCCGCAATGGAAGACCGCGAACGCATTGCGGAATTGCTGGTCGGTGCCGATATGGTCTTCATCACTGCCGGTATGGGCGGTGGTACGGGCACAGGGGGTGCGCCGGTGGTTGCCCAGGTCGCCAAGGAACTGGGGATTCTCACCGTTGCGGTAGTGACGCGCCCCTTCCCCTTTGAAGGGCCAAAGCGTATGCGCGCTGCTGAAGAGGGCATGAAAGAGCTCTCTGAGCATGTGGATTCGCTGATCACTATTCCTAACGAAAAATTGCTTTCTGTGCTGGGCAAGAGTGCCACGCTACTGACGGCCTTTAGTGCGGCGAACGATGTGCTGCTGGGGGCTGTTCAAGGTATCGCAGAACTGATTACTAGCCCGGGCATCATCAACGTCGATTTTGCTGATGTGCGCACCGTTATGTCTGAAATGGGCATGGCGATGATGGGTACCGGTGGTGCCACGGGTGAAAATCGTGCTCGCGAAGCCGCCGAGAAAGCGATCCGCAGCCCGCTGCTGGAAGATATCGACCTTCACGGCGCACGCGGTATCTTGGTCAACATTACTGCAGGCCCCGATTTGTCGATCGGCGAGTTCAACGATGTAGGCGCTACCGTCCAGGAGTTTGCGTCTCCAGATGCCACCATTGTCGTCGGCACCTCCATTGATATGGAAATGTCCGACGAGCTGCGTGTCACTGTTGTTGCCGCCGGCTTGGACGGGCAAAAGCCTAAGGCGGCCGCGCGCGAGCCTGCCCGTCGGTCAGCTGCAGAGTCCTCGGATTACCGCAAGTTGCAACAGCCAACGGTAATGCGTCAGCAGGCAACAGCACGCGCTGAAGCACCCGAAGCGGCCGCAAAACCGCGTCCTGAAAAGCGTCGCGCTTCCGAAGCCGATGACTATCTGGACATCCCCGCGTTTCTACGCCGTCAGGCGGATTGATTCTCGCTATCAGGCTCATTGCAACAGCGAGCGAGCGTTTTATTGGCTAAACGCTCGTTTGCTGTTAAAGTGAACACTGTTTGATAACTTTTCCCCTGCGGTTATTACCGTCATTAGAGCTCGGCTACTATCCATGATCAGACAACGCACCCTACAAAACGTCATTCGCGCCACCGGAGTGGGCCTGCATTCTGGCAAAAAAGTCCACTTAGCTCTGCGTCCGGCGCCGGCCAATACTGGGATTGTGTTTGTTAGAACCGATCTGGATCCCGTTGCGCACGTTCCCGCACGGGCAGAATTGGTTGAAGATACCAAGCTATGTACTGCTCTTGTGTTTAACGGCGTCAAGGTAGCTACCGTTGAGCACCTGATGTCGGCCTTTGCTGGGTTGGGTATCGATAACGCCTATGTGGATGTTAGTGAACCTGAAGTGCCTATTATGGACGGCAGTGCGAGTCCATTTGTGTTTTTAATCCAATCAGCGGGAATTTTAGAGCAGGATGCAGCGAAGAAATTCATTCGTATCAAGCACCGTGTAGCGGTGACCGATGGCGATAAAGAAGCGGTGTTCTTACCCCATCAAGGGTTCAAAGTCTCCTTTGCAATCGACTTTGATCATCCTGTTTTTGAGCAGCAGAAACAGACCGCGTTGATCGATTTCTCGACCACGTCCTTCGTTAAAGAAGTTTCCCGTGCACGTACTTTTGGATTTATGCGTGACCTAGAGTTCTTACGCTCTAACAATCTGGCGCTAGGCGGAAGTCTAGACAACGCCATTGTGGTGGATGATTACCGCATCGTTAATGAAGGCGGCCTGCGCTACGAAGATGAGTTTGTTAAGCACAAAGTATTGGATGCTATCGGTGACTTGTACCAGCTGGGTTATAGCCTGATCGGCGAGTTCCGTGGGGTGAAATCTGGCCACGCACTCAATAATCAGCTCTGCCGCGAATTGATGGCGCAGCCCGATGCCTATGAAATTGTCACCTTTGAAGAGGAAAAGGCGGTTGCGCCGATCTCTTATGCCGCACCTGCAATGGCGTGATGTAGCTAGGCTTCGCTTTTTATATTAGCGCTTTTTTACTTTTTGATTCATAAAGCATCGCTTAGGCGGTGCTTTATGCTTTTAAGAGTGTGGCGATAAGGCACTAAGCCTGATGGGAAGAGAAAATGGTGTGAGCGTTACTTGGCTGGCCGAGCATGAGATGCAAGCCGTTCCAAGGCACGTTTTAGCGCTGGATTGGTAGTATCTTCAGCGCACTCGGAAAGGGTTTTGCCCGCGTCGGCCGACAGACTACGCGTGTTACGCTTTGGTGCCACAATAGGGCGTACAGGGCGTACCTTAAAGGTAAAGCCGCTGACTCCTTCAAAGCCAGGCAGTTGATGGAGCAGTTCCAATAAGCGCCGCTGTTCGAAGCGTAACCACGTCAGCCAGCTCGCCTGACCGCTAATCAGGGTTAAACGACCTTCGCTAAAGCCACCCACAAAAATATGTTCGCGCATCTCTTCGGGCAAGTGGGCGCGCAAGTGTCGCTGGGCCTGATCGATGAGACGAGATAGGCGCATTAACTGATTAATATCACCCGACTTGGAGAGCAGACGGGCGATGGGCTGTGCGCGAGAACGCTTAACCTTTATACTCATACGCTTAATTCCTAGGGTGCTGCTGTTTAGGCACCGCTACTAATGACGTCGGCCACCTTCGCCGATGGCTGATTAGTAAACTCTACCACGCTCAGGAGCCGGTCTACAGCATGTCACCTACGCTTGATGTTCAATCAGCTTTGCCGCGGCGCCATCGCCGTTACGGTTTAGCGCGTTGGTGGCTGGCCGGTCTGTTGGTGAGTTGTCTTTTACCCGCCAGTTTAGGCCCTGCAGATGCATTCCGCGGCGGTGAGCGTAGCGTCACGATCTGTTTCTGGGTGCCCGCGATTTTACGCGCCCAGTCCCACTGGGTGGCCAGGCGTCGGCGCGCGCTGCAACGTTTTGCTCAAAGCCCCCAGCGCTTTGCGCCTGTTCGGCGTCTATGTCTCTGGCTAGCCCCGATGGCTATGCTGGTCGCCGCCCGGGATGTCTTGACCCAGCGCGGCCCGCCTTCCCGCTAAGTCTGTCGATAATACATCTACTTTGTGCATGCTCTAGAGATAAACAGCATGCATTGAAAGGGCAATGTCCGCTGGGACGCTCGTGAATACTTGGATATTTCATGCTTAATAATTTATTACGAAAAGTCGTGGGCTCTAAAAACGACCGCGATGTCAAACGCATGCACAAGAAGGTGCCGCAGATTAACGCATTAGAAGCAGAGCTTGAGGCGATTAGCGATGCTGAACTGCAAGGTAAAACCGCCGAGCTGCGCCAGCGCTTAGAAGCCGGTGAGTCGCTTGATTCGCTGTTAGCGCCCGCCTTTGCGATCGTGCGAGAAGCCAGTAAGCGCGTTATGGGCATGCGTCACTTCGATGTGCAGATGGTAGGCGGCATGACCCTGCACCGTGGCCGCATCGCTGAAATGAAAACCGGTGAGGGTAAAACGCTGGTGGCGACGCTGGCGGTGTACCTGAATGCATTGCCGGGTAAAGGGGTGCACGTGGTCACGGTGAACGACTACCTGGCTCGCCGTGATGCTGAGTGGATGCGTCCGCTGTATGAATTTCTGGGCCTTACCATTGGCGTCATTTTCTCCGGCCAGACAGGCGAAGAGAAGCGTCATGCGTACCAGTGTGATATTACCTATGGCACCAACAACGAGTTCGGCTTCGATTATCTACGCGATAACATGGCGTTCTCGTTAGAAGATAAAGTTCAGCGTGGCCTGCACTATGCGATTGTCGATGAGGTTGACTCGATTCTTATCGATGAAGCGCGTACGCCGCTGATTATTTCCGGTGCGGTCGATGAGAATACCGACCTCTATAGAGTCGTCAATCAACTTGCCCAGCAGCTTGAAAAAGGCGAAGAGATTGAAGATGAGGAAGCCACGGTTGTTGGTGACTTCTTGGTCGACGAGAAGCAGAAGCAAGTAGAGTTAACCGAGCAGGGGCATAATAAAGTTGAAGAGCTGATGCGCGCTGAAGGTTTATTGGGCGATGACGAGTCGCTGTATGCCGCGCAAAACCTTAACTTGCTTCAGCATATGCACTCGGCGCTGCGCGCCCGCCATCTCTATAACCGTGATGTCGACTACATCATCTCTGAAGGTCAGGTGGTGATCGTCGACGAGCACACTGGCCGCTCTATGCCCGGGCGCCGCTGGTCGGAAGGGTTGCACCAAGCCGTCGAGGCCAAAGAGGGCGTCACGGTGCAGCGCGAAAGCCAAACGCTAGCCTCAACGACGTTCCAGAACTACTTCCGTCTGTATGAAAAACTCGCCGGGATGACCGGTACGGCGGATACTGAAGCCTTTGAGTTTCGGCAAATTTACGGCCTCGACGTGGTGGTGATTCCCACCAATCGGCCACTGGCCCGTAAAGACCTCAACGATCTGGTTTATTTGAGCGCTGAAGAGAAGTACGAAGCGATCATCAAAGATGTCAAAACCGAGACCGAAGCCGGGCGTCCAGTGCTGGTGGGTACGGCTTCTATTGAGACATCCGAGTACCTTGCCAAGCTGATGCGCGAGGCGGGTCTTACGTTCAATGTGCTTAACGCCAAGCAGCACCAGAGTGAAGCGGAGATCATTGCTCAGGCAGGCCGCCCAGGGGCGATTACGATCGCCACCAACATGGCCGGTCGTGGCACCGATATCGTTCTAGGCGGTAACTGGGAGGCCGAAGTCGCCAAGCTGCAAAACCCTAGCCAAGAACAGGTTGAGGCGTTAAAAGTCGAGTGGCAAGCGCGCCACGATGGTGTGCTCGCCGCTGGCGGCCTGCATGTGGTGGGCTCTGAACGCCACGAGTCCCGGCGTATCGATAACCAGCTGCGTGGCCGTGCCGGACGCCAGGGTGACCCCGGCTCAACGCGCTTCTTCTTGTCGCTTGAAGATAGTCTGATGCGCCTGTTCGGCTCTGACCGCGTCAAACGCTTGATGCAGGCATTGGGGCTTGAGCATGGCGAAGCCATTGAGCATAAGATGGTCTCTAACGCCGTTGAGCGTGCCCAGAAGAAAGTCGAAGGGCGTAACTTCGATATTCGTAAGCAGCTACTTGAGTACGACGACGTTGCCAACGATCAGCGCCGGGTGATCTACGACCAGCGCAATGAGATTTTGGCCGCGGACGATGTGGCTGATGCCGTTATTGGTATCCGCGAAGAGGTGATGGAGACGGCCATCAGCGACTACGTGCCGCCCCAAAGCCTGCCCGAGCAGTGGGATCTGCCCGGCTTGGAAGTGCACTTGAAGACGGAGTTCAACCTTGACGCACCGGTGGTTAAATGGGCCGCCGAAGATGATCGCTTTAGTGAAGAGCAGTTGCGTGAACGGCTGCAGACTATGCACCGCGAGGCCTATGCAGCCAAAATCGAGGCGGCTGGCGAGAAGCTGATTCGTCGCTTTGAGAAGCAGGTCATGCTGCAAGTACTGGACACGCGTTGGAAAGAACACCTTCAGTCGATGGATCATTTGCGTCGCGGTATCCACCTACGTGGCTATGCTCAGAAAAACCCCAAGCAAGAGTACAAGCGTGAATCCTTTGAACTCTTCCAGCAGCTGTTAGAGCACATTAAAGCCGATGTGACGCGTATTCTGAGCCACGTACAGGTTCGTCAGCCCGAGGAAGTAGACGCCCTTGAGCAACAGCGCCGCGAAGCGCTGGCGCGGGAAACCGCCACGGCGGCAAGCCGTCATGACACCCCGACCCAGGAGCAGCCCGAAACTGAGCAGGAAGCGCCTGGTGTTGATGGCCGCCCTGTGCGTCGCGAAGGCCCGAAAGTGGGCCGCAACGACCCCTGTTTTTGTGGCTCGGGTAAAAAGTACAAGCAGTGCTGTGGAAAACTAAGCTAACGGCGCCCGTTTTGAGACCGTTTTTTGAGACGGTCTGTGAAACGGTCTTTGTCTAAAGGAGAAAATCATGGCGGTTGGAAACACTCCCTTTCCAGAGTTGCCACCCCTAAAAGGGGTGTGCCTGGGGGTTGCAATGGCGGGTATCAAAAAGCCGGATCGTCGTGATGTAGTGGTGATTGAACTGCCCGAGACCGTGACGGTGTCTGGGGTCTTTACCCGTAATGCGTTCTGCGCAGCGCCCGTTTTGGTGGCCAAGCAACACCTCGAGCAGTGCCGGGCAGAACACCGTTCGCCACGCTTTTGGCTGATCAACACTGGCAATGCTAACGCAGGTACGGGTGAAGCAGGTTTGCGGGATGCCAGGGCTAGCTGTGCAGAACTGGCTAAACAAGCCGGTGTGTCGTCGCAGGACGTGCTGCCGTTTTCAACCGGCGTAATTGGCGAGCCGCTGCCGATGGAGCGTCTGCTAGCGGGATTGGCACCGGCACTTGAAAGCATGGCCAGCGACAGTGTTGCCTGGGAACACGCAGGCCAAGGTATTTTAACCACCGATACTCGTGCCAAAGGCGCCAGTGTCACGGTTGAAATAGGCAATCAGCAGGTAACGATTAACGGCATCACGAAAGGGTCTGGCATGATCAAGCCCAATATGGCGACCATGCTGGGCTTTGTGGTGACCGATGCAACTATCGAAGCACCGCTGCTGGATCGGCTACTGCGTGAAACCGTCGATCGCTCGTTTAACTGCATCACGGTGGATAGCGATACCTCTACCAATGACGCTTGTATGTTGGCAGCGACCGGCACAGGCCCCCGCATTGCCGATGATGAGCAGATTGCCGTTTTCAGCAACGCCTTGCAGCGGGTAATGACCGAGCTGGCGCAGGCGATTATTCGCGACGCCGAGGGCGCAACCAAATTCGTTACCCTTCAGGTCGACGAAGCGAAAAGTCGTCAAGAGGCGCTCGATGTGGCCTTTACTGTTGCGCACTCACCGCTAGTCAAAACAGCGCTTTACGCTTCAGATGCTAATTGGGGGCGTATTTTGGCCGCGGTAGGACGAGCGCCTGTAAGCGACTTTGATGTCAACCGTGTGGTGATTGATTTAGGCGATGTACGTCTAGTTGAAAATGGCGGGCGTGCTGCAGGCTATACCGAAGCGGCAGGAAGCGCCGTCATGGCCGAGTCAGAAATTACCATTCGCATTAACTTGGGGCGCGGCGAGGAAAGTGCCACGGTATGGACCTCCGACCTCTCCCATGACTATGTGTCTATTAACGCGGATTACCGCAGCTAATCAGTCTCCCCCTGTGTGGGGCGTTGGTTGGCAGGGGTAGTGGGCACACGCAGCGATATAGCACCGATGCCTTTAGCATTGGTGCACGCAGTGGATAAAGACGTAACGAGTATATGAGTCTATGAGCATAAAGGTAAAACGACGGGTTCACGTCGCGGCGGCAGCGATTATCAGCGCCGATCAACAGCAAGTACTGATCGCTCGTCGGCCATCAAACGTAGATCATGGCGGGCTTTGGGAGTTTCCAGGCGGCAAACTGGCCCCTTATGAAACAGGTCTTGAAGGGTTAAAGCGTGAACTGCACGAAGAGCTAGGCGTTGAGATTGTTTGTGCCCAGCCGTTGATTCGCGTCCACCATGAGTACCCCGACAAGCATATCTTGCTCGATGTATGGCAAGTGCATGAGTTTGCTGGCGAGCCCTTTGGTCGTGAAGGGCAGGCGGTGCGCTGGGTGCCCATGAGCGAGCTCTCCAACTACCCCTTCCCGGCGGCTAATCTGCCGATTCTGCGAGCGGTAAGGTTGCCTACCGAGTATTTAATTACCGGGGAAGAGTTGGATGAGGCGCGTTTCGATGCGTTTTTGGAACGCGCGCTGCGTGAAGACAAAATTCGCCTGGTACAACTGCGCGCCAAGCAGTTGGATGAAGCGGCTTATCTGGCTCGTGCCCAGCGTGCCTTGAGCCTGTGTCGTGAGCACGGCGCGCGATTACTGCTCAATGGTGAGCCGACGCTGCTTGATCACATTGACGCCGATGGCATTCATTTGACCAGCGAGCGTTTGATGCAGCTCGAGCGTCGTCCGATTGCCGAAAGCAAGTGGCTGTCCGCATCGACACACAACCAAACGCAGCTTACCCAGGCGGCGGTGTTAGGCTGCGACTTTGTTAGCTTATCGCCGCTGCGCACCACACCGTCACACCCGGAAGTATTCCCGCTCGGCTGGCATGATTTCCAGCAGTTGGTAGAGCGCGCAGGCATGCCGGTATTCGCACTGGGTGGCATGACGCGCTTTGATGCCAATCATGCCCGTGCCGTGGGCGCTCAAGGAATCGCATCGATCCGCGATTTCTGGAAATAACACGCCAAGCCAGAACGCATAAAAAGAGCGTTATATAATGAAAAACGCCTGCCTCGGTATTTAGCCAAGGCAGGCGTTTTTACGTTTTCATCTTTAAGACTAAGGCCAAGCCTACTAGTCGCGGTAGCGGCGAGTCAGATCCCCATAAGCGTCCACACGACGATCGCGCAGATAGGGCCAGATGCGGCGGGTATTTTCACTGCGCGCCATATCTAGCTGAACGACTAACTGTTCAGTCTCTTCCCCCGCATGGGCCAATAGTTCACCTTGTGGTCCGCAGACGAAGCTGCCGCCCCAGAACTGAATACCGTCTCCCACCCCAGAATGATCCGCCTCAAAGCCAACCCGGTTGGCGACTAGAACCGGCAAGCCGTTGGCGACACCGTGGGCGCGCTGAATCACTGTCCAGGCATCTTTTTGGCGGCTCTTCTCTTCCCCGTCGTCATTGGGATCCCAGCCGATCGCCGTGGGGTAGAGCAGTAAATCGGCACCGGCTAGCGCCATAAGACGGGCGGCTTCGGGGTACCACTGATCCCAGCAGACCAAGACGCCGAGACGGCCCACGGATGTTTCGATCGGAGTAAAGCCTTCTCCGCGGGTGCTGTCATGATCACCCGGCGTGAAGTAAAACTTCTCATAAAACCCGGGATCATCGGGAATGTGCATCTTACGATACTGACCTACCCGGCCCTTGGCGCGGTCATAGACCACCGCAGTATTGTGGTATAGCCCTGGAGCGCGGCGTTCAAATAGCGACCCAACCAGCACAATATTCAACTCTTTAGCGAGCGCCGCCAGGCGCTGGCCGGTAGGGCCATCCAGCGGTTCCGCTAGATCAAACAGGGCAGGGTCTTCAAATTGGCAGAAGTAGTGGGTGGCGTGCAGTTCTTGTAGCAGTACCAACTGCGCGCCTTGTTTAGCGGCGCTACGGATACCTTCTTCGCTTGCTGACAGGCTTTGGGCTTTGTCCGGCCACGCGGGTTGCTGCACAACAGCGACGGTTAGCGTTGTCGACATGGTGACTCCTTTAGCAAATAGCGGTCGTGGCAGGCGTGCCCCGGGCAAGCGTGCCTTGTGGAAGCTGCATGGTTAAACAGTGCAGGCTGCCATGTTGGCGAATAACGCTTACGCACTCAATCGGAATTAGCGTGTGCTCAGGAAAAGCAACCGCTAGCGCGTTCAGTGCAGTGACATCCGCCGGGTCGCCGTAGGTAGGCACCAGTACGGCCTGATTGATGATCAGGAAATTTGCGTAGGTGGCGGGCAGGCGGTGGCCATCTTCCGGGTCAAAGCAGGCTTGGGGCCAGGGCAGTGGAACAAGCCGGTAGGGTTCACCATTGCGTTGCCGGAAAGACTGCAGTTCTTGCTCCATCGCCGCCAAGGCCGCGTAGTGCGGGTCGTGGGGATCGTCACAACGCACATAGGCAATGGTGGTTGGGTTGCAGAAGCGTGCCAGGGTATCAATATGGCTGTCGGTATCGTCGCCTTCTAAATGGCCGTTGGCCAGCCACAGCACACGGTCAACGCCGAAGTCGTCGCTAAGCTGCGCTTCTACCTCTGCTCGGGTTAGCGTGGGGTTACGGTTGGGGTTAAGCAGGCATGCTTCGGTGGTGAGCAGGGTGCCTTCGCCGTCAGTTTCTATACCGCCGCCTTCCAGTACCAGATTCCGCGAGGCCACCGGGCAGGCCCAGGCCCCCGCATTGGCAAGCCATTGGGTGAGCAAGTTATCGCGCTCGGCGGGAAATTTTCCACCCCAGCCGGTGAACGTGTAATCGAGCAAGACACATTGGCCATCTTCATCGACCACGCTGATCGGGCCATGATCCCGTGCCCAGGTATCGTCAGTGGGTGCGACAATAAGCTGCAGGCGTTCAGCGGGCACGCCGTAGGCGTGAAAAGTATCGGCCAGGCGCTGCTTGGTTAGTTCGTCTGGTACGCAAATAAGCACACACTGATAGCGCGCGGTGGCCATCACGATACGCTCGAGGGTGGCTTCGATGCGCGCAAGCAGAGGCGCCCAATCGCCGTCTGGGCGTGGCCAGGTCAGTTGTATCCCATCTTGGGGATACCATTCGGGTAGCAAACGATACGTCATAAAAGCGCAGCCCCACTGTCAGCAGTAAATCGGCGCAATGTAGGGTGTGGCGGGGCAAGTTGCAAGCGTAACGTTTTTATTCTGAACGCTCACGGCGAAGGCCGCTCTAATGGCCGTTTGAACATGCAGAGAGACTAAAAAAACCGTACCATGAGCGCTTATTGATAAGGAATGACGCCATGCTTGATCGTTTGCCTTTTCTGGTGGGGCTGCGCTACGTGCGCGCTAAACGCCGGAACCACTTTATTTCGTTTATTTCGCTCACCTCAATGTTGGGGCTAATGCTGGGGGTCGCCGTACTTATTTTGGTGCTGTCGGTGATGAATGGCTTCGACCATGAGCTGCGCACACGTATTTTAGGCATGGTGCCCCACGCTAAAATTGAGTCCCGGGAGGGCATGGTTGAATGGCAGGCTCTGGCTGAAGAGCTTATGCAAAGGGAGCGGGTCATTGGTGCGGCGCCCTACGTTGAGCAACAAGGTATGTTCTCCGTGGGCGGGCGTAATCAGGGAGCCATGGTCAATGGCATCAACCCGGAATGGGAAGACCGAGTGTCAATTATTGGTGAGCACATGCGCCAAGGTGAATTGACCGATCTGGTTCCCGGAGAGTGGCATGTGGTGCTGGGCTCAATGCTGGCGCGCAACTTGGGCGTTGGCGTGGGGGATCGAGTAACGCTGCTGGTACCCGAAGCATCAATTACCCCCGCCGGGGTCTTTCCACGCTTAAAACGCTTTACCGTTAGCGGTATTTTTAGCGTCGGTGCCGAACTAGACGCTAATTTGGCCTACGCCAATATTGAAGATATGCAGACTCTTGCGCGCCTGGGTGATGCGGTTGGCGGGCTTCGCCTCCAGCTGGATGATCTGTTTGCTGCCAGTAGCGAGACCCAGGCGATTCTCAATGAGCTTGGCCCGGAGTATCGGGGCAGCGATTGGACCTTCTCTCAAGGCAATCTTTTCCAGGCGATACAGATGGAAAAGCGCATGATCGCGCTACTGTTAACGGTGATTATCGCCGTGGCGGCGTTTAATATCGTCTCGACGCTGGTCATGGTCGTCACCGATAAACGCGCGGATATCGCCATTCTGCGGACTATCGGTGCTAAACCGAGCTCGATTATGGGGATTTTTATTGTTCAGGGCATGGCCATCGGGCTGATTGGTATCGCTGTTGGGGTGGTCGTGGGTGTGCTGCTGGCGCTGACCATTGCGGATCTGATTGGCTGGGTGGAAGGAACGCTGGGGATTCAGTTCCTGGATGCTGGGGTCTATTTCATTAGCGACCTGCCTTCACGCCTGCAGTGGAATGATGTCAGTCGTATCGTATTGGCCGCCTTTGGTCTGACGTTCCTGTCGACACTTTATCCCGCTTGGCGGGCGGCAAAAGTTCAGCCGGCGGATGTGTTGCGCTATGAATAATGGCTTCAGGAATAAGGATGACACGATGTCGATAAATACAGGGCAAGAAGCTGCCGTCATGCTCGATTGTCAGACGCTGACACGAACCTACAGCGAAGGCCCCCAGGATCTGACGGTACTGGATAAGCTCAATTTGCAGGTGCGCGCCGGGGAACGGGTGGCCATCGTCGGCAGCTCGGGGTCAGGTAAGACAACGCTGTTAAACCTGCTGGGCGGTCTTGACCGCCCTAGTGAAGGCAGCGTCGTTATCGCCGGTGAGCCTCTATCAGGGCTGAATGAAGCGGCGCTTGGCAGCTTTCGTAACCGCTACATCGGGTTTGTGTATCAATTCCACCATCTATTGGCGGAATTCACTGCACTCGAAAATGCGGCGTTACCGCTGATTATTCGCGGTCAGTCGAAAAAGGCGGCCGAGAAGCGTGCCATGCAGATACTCGAGCGGGTAGGCATGCAGCCGCGGGCGGATCATAAGCCGGGTGAGCTTTCCGGCGGGGAGCGCCAGCGCGTGGCGATTGCCCGTGCGTTGGTCACCGATCCTAGTTTGGTGCTGATGGATGAGCCCACGGGCAATCTGGATCAAACCACGGCGGCGACTATTTTGGCACTAATGGATGAACTGGCCAAAGAGAGCGCCTGTGCATTCGTGATTGTGACCCATGACGTTAGCCTGGCGGCCCATCAAGACCGCGTGCTTAAACTGGATGCGGGTAAGTTGGTCGAGCAGGCGCCGGCGCTTTAACCGTCGGGTTCAATCATTAAACCTTATCGTCAAATTCTGCTTCTATCTGCGCACGCCGCTGCCGACGTATCTGGCGGCGGCGTTTCCAGTTATGGGAGACGTGCCAGCGCCAGATCAAGCGAATGCCAATATTGACCACGATGGCTAATATGATCGCTGTTACCAACGAGCCGACGATCAGTGGCGGCATAATGTCGTGCATCTGTTCGGCGATCCAGTGCGTTGAAATACGCGAAGGGGCCTCCCGCACGGGCGCGCCGAGGATAAAGGTGCCAATCCAGTAGTTGCCGTAAAAAATCAGCGGCATCGTTAATGGATTAGTAATCCATACCAAGCCTACCGAGAGGGCTAAATTGCAGCGTGTTAGGCGCGCGCCTAGCGCGGCAACGACCATCTGAAAGGGGATGGGCAGCATCGCGCAAAACACGCCCACGCTAAACGCATTGGCAACGCTTCGGCGAGTTAGAAGCCACAACCCCGGGTCTGCAATCAGCGGTGCAATAAAGCGTAGCGAGCGCTGTTTCCTGATAGTGTCGGGTTTGGGCATGTAGCGCTGCAGGAATCTGCGCGGCATGGCGGATACTCTTGCCTATCGATGTGGCTCATTATCCATATAGATCCACTCTTCGGCTATGCTAGGCCATTAATGAACATTCGCTGGAGGGCTCTATGCGGTTAGGTGTTGCCATGCCCGCGGCGCTTGCAGCACTTGCAGGAGGTATTTTTGCCTGGTATTTCCACACCGCAGAGGTGACTCCAAATGCGTTTGGCTGGGTGTTGGTAGCCGCGTTGCTGGTAGTGGGGCGGTGCCCGCGATTTGGTATATGGCTGCTGATCGGCGCCTGGGTCTTCACTGGCGTACAAGAAGAGTGGGGGAGTCGCTTACCGACGGGGCTAAGCGGAGAAGATCTTGCTGTTGAGGCAACCGTGTTGACCGCCCAACCGGTGGGTAATGCCACGCGCCTGCTGTTAAGCGTTGATCAGTGTCAAAGCTCTTCGACTAGCCTGGCACAACGGCCCAGCTGTTCCGCGCTCACCAAGGTGCGCATTACCGCTTATAGCGATGTTCGCTTTAGGCCCGGCGAGCAGTGGCAAATGACGCTTCGTTTGCGTCCCCCAAGTGGCTTTGCCAATCCTGATGCCTTCAATTATGAGCAGTGGCTGTGGCGTGAGGGAATCCACGCCACCGGCTACTTGCGCCAGGAGCCAGCGCCGGTTCGGCTTTCTTCTGCGGGCCCTTCGTTGCGCCAGCTAGCGCTGGATTTTTTAGCCCGTCAGCCGCTCGACGATCGAACCAAACGCTGGCTGGCCGCATTGACGTTAGGCGATAGCGAACAGCTTACCCAAGACGACTGGTCGCTGCTGAATGCCACCGGAACCACGCATCTGGTGGTGATTTCAGGCTTGCATGTCGGGCTGGTGGCCTCATTTGTACTGCTGCTAGCCAAGTCAGTCGCTCAGTTTGCAACTCCCACCAACTGGCGTATGCGCACCTGGCCGTGGTGGTTAGCAGCGCTAGCTTGTGTCAGTTACGCCACCCTTGCCGGGATGGCGCCACCGGCTATGCGGGCGATGGTGATGACATTGATCGGGCTGTGGGTGCTGAGTGGTCGGCATGCGCCGGGGGCTTGGCAGGGCTGGTGGCTGGCTCTCGCGCTGGTACTTATTGTCGATCCGCTAGCGCTATGGCGCCCAGGGATGTGGCTATCGTTTGTGGCAGTGGCGTGGCTGATTATTATTTGGCAGGGGCGGCGGCGTCCTCAAGGGATAAAGGGCTGGTTCTGGGCGCTGGTGAGATCGCAACTGCTGCTAGCCCCGCTAATGGCCGCCGCCGTATTGGTGGCCTTTGGGCGAGTGGCACCCGCTGCCCCATTGATCAATTTAGTCGCCGTACCCTGGGTAAGCTCGGTGATGGTGCCGACCGCACTGCTGGGGTGGCTGCTGTCACCTCTGCCCATGGTGGGAGAGACGGTATGGTGGCTGTTTGAGCAGGCGCTAAGCGTTTTCCACCTGTTGCTGACGCTGGTGGTGCAGCACTGGCCACTATGGGAACCTGATCGGTCGTTAACGTATCCGCTCTCCCTCGCACTGTTGCTACTGTCGTTATGCTGGGGGCTACCTGCCGTGCTGCCAAGCTTACGGCTGGCAGCCTCAGCGCTGATCGTTGCGCTGCCCTGGTGGTCGCTTCCGTCATCGATTCCCCCCAATGCGCTCAGAGTCAGCGTCCATGATGTGGGGCAGGGGCAGTTGATAGAACTGCGCAGCGCGCATTATCGCCTGCTCTACGACACCGGCCCTCGCTTTCGTAGTGGTTTTATGCCTCTGGAGGCGCTTTGGTCACCGGGGCAGTTGTTTGATCAAGTGTTAGTCAGCCACGCTGATAATGACCATGCGGGCGGTATCAGCGCATTGTTAGCCGATCATCGGGTCAAACAGTGGATGGCTCCTGCAGGTGAGGCGCTGCCAATTTCCGGTATTGATTGTCAGCGTGGTCAAACATGGCAGCGTGATGGGGTGAGTTACCGTATTCTCTGGCCGCCCGCGGGTGATAACGATTTATCTGCCAACGATCGCTCCTGCGTACTTGAGGTGAGCGCTGGTGAGCAGAGACTGCTGATTACGGGGGATGTGAGCACTGAGGTAGAGCGTCGCTTTCTGCGAGAGGTGGAGCCGCCTGTTAGTGTATTGGTGGCAGGGCACCATGGCAGCGGCACCAGCTCGGGTATCCAGTTCGTACGTTCCATCGCTCCTGAGCATGTGATATTTAGCGCCGGGCGGAGTAATGCGTTTCAACATCCGGTAGATTCTGTCGTGCGCCGTTTTCGCCAGCAGGGCAGCTGTCTATGGAACACGGCGCATGACGGCGCACTGCGTTTTTGGCTAAAAGCGGCCCAGCCCATCCAGGTTGAAACAACGCGACCATTGCCAGGGCGACGCAACCAGTGTTGAAGCGCGTCGCCATCAGGTAGAATTCTCCGATTGCACACTATGGCCAGGAGCGCGTGTGACTGATTCAGGTTGGGGTATTTATAAGCGGTTGTTGGGCTATGTGAAGCCGCATTGGCGAGCTTTTGCGCTAGCGATAGTGGGCTTTGTGGTTTACGCCGCGTCGAGTACCGCGCTGGCGGAAATGATGAAGCGATTAATTGATGGCATTCAAAACCCAGATGCGGCGTTTCGGTTCTTTCTACCGCTGTTTGTAATTATTATGTTTTCCGCCCGGGGGTTAGGTACTTTTTTAAGCACCTACTTCATGGCCTATGTGGGCCGCTACGTGATTCATACCCTGCGTTGCGACGTGTTTGCCCATCTACTCCATCTGCCGGGCTGGTTTTTTGACCATCACTCCAGCGGTCAACTGGTATCACGGGTGACCTACCACGTTGAGCAAGTCGCGGGGGCGGCCACCAAAGCGGTGACGATTATTCTTCGGGAAGGCCTGTTCGTCGTCGGCTTGGTGCTCTATCTACTCTGGACTAACTGGATGCTAACGCTGCTGTTTTTGGGCGTGACGCCGATCATTGCCGTGGTGGTAAGCTACGTCAGCAAGCGCTTTAGACGCATTTCAAAACGCATTCAGCACTCCATGGGCGATGTCACCCATATTGCCTCGGAAGCGCTGTCGGGCTATCGGGTAGTGCGCACCCACGGCGCAGAGCCGTATGAAAAGCAGCGCTTTGAGCGGGTCAGTGAAGAGAATCGCCGCCAAAGTATGAAAGAAGCCATGACCCGTGCGGTCAGTTCCCCTGTGATTCTGATGTTGGTGGCCATCTCCATGGCGCTACTGGTCTGGCTGGCCATGGCACCCTCGCTGATGGAGAACATGACGCCTGGTGAGTTTGTGGCCTTTATTACCGCGGCTGCCCTGATGATCAAGCCGGTACGTCAACTGACCGAGATTAACGGTGAAATTCAGAAAGGCCTGGCGGCCGCGTCAGAGCTTTTCGGATTGCTGGATATGACCCCTGAAGAGGATAGTGGCAAACATATTGCCAGCCGTTTAAACGGCGATGTCGTGATCGATCATGTTAGCTTCCGCTATGCCGACGACCAGCCCGAAGTCCTGCACGATATTAATCTGCGCATAGCACCGGGCGAACTGGTGGCGATAGTCGGGCGTTCGGGGAGCGGCAAGTCCACTCTGGTCAGCTTGCTGCCGCGTTTTTACTGCCCCACTCAAGGCCGTATTACTATCGATGGCATTAATGTTGATGAATACGCGCTTGGCCCACTGCGCCAGCAAATTGCTCTGGTGTCGCAGCAGGTGACGCTATTTAACGCCTCGATTGCCGATAATATTGCTTACGGGGTGGCCAATCCTGACCCCCAGGCTGTACAGGCTGCAGCTGAAGCCGCCTATGCCCATGAGTTTATCGATAAGCTCCCCAATGGTTATGCCACCACCGTGGGTGAAAATGGCGTGATGCTCTCGGGCGGCCAACGCCAGCGGCTGGCGATTGCCCGGGCGATCTTCAAGGACGCGCCGCTACTGGTGCTGGATGAGGCCACTTCTGCGTTGGATACAGAATCCGAGCGCTATATTCAAAAAGCCCTTGAGCGAGTCTGTGAAGGGCGCACCACGCTGGTCATCGCCCACCGCCTCTCTACCATAGAGCGGGCTGACCGGATTGTGGTGATGGATCAGGGGCGCATTATCGAAGAGGGGTCGCATCAGTCGCTGCTGGATGCCGATGGCGCCTACGCGGCGCTGCATCAACTGCAGTTTCAAGAAGCGCCATGAGGCTATCGATATGAGCCTTTTGATATGAGCCTATCGTTATGAGCTTTGCCAAGAGAACGCTGGCGGAGCGCTGGCTGCAAGGCGCTTACCAGGGCAGTCGCTGGCTATCGCCGCTGAGGCCTTTAGGGGCGCTTTATCAGTGGGCCATGGCGCGGCGGGAGCGGGAATACTCTAGCGGCCAAAAAGCTACTTGGAAGGCGCCGGTGCCGGTTATCGTGGTAGGCAATATCACCTTGGGGGGGACGGGTAAATCGCCGCTGGTGGCGTGGCTAGCTGGCTGGCTGGTGGCCCAAGGCTGGTCGCCAGGTATCGTTAGCCGCGGCTATGGCGGAAAAGCGCCCAGTTACCCGCTGCTGGTCACCGCCGACACGAACGTTGTCGAAAGCGGTGATGAGCCGCTGATGCTGGCACAGCAGACGGGACTGCCAGTGGCCGCAGACCCCAATCGCGTGCGCGGTGTTCAGGCACTGATCGAGAAGGGCTGCGATATTATCTTGAGCGACGACGGTTTACAGCACTTGGCACTGGATCGAGATATTGAGTTGGTGGTTGTGGATGGTGACCGTGGATTGGGCAACGGGCGCTGCCTGCCCGCCGGGCCGCTGCGCGAGTCGCCCAGCCGGTTGCAGCGTGTTGACGCGGTGATCATTAACGGCGACTCACCGCCCTCTTTGTCGCTTACTCCGTCTATCATGCAAGCAGCCACTACTATGCAGCTGGCGCCGCTGCGCTGGCGCCGCCTTGATGACGGCGCACGTTTTCCGCTTGCGCCGCTGCCGTTTACGCTGCCGGTGCACGCGGTGGCAGGTATCGGGCATCCCGAGCGCTTTTTTCGTACACTCTCCGCGTTGGGTGTTGAGGGCGAGTGGCACCCGTTGGCCGACCACCAGCACTTTAGTGCGGGCGCGCTAAGCTTTGCAGATACCCGCCCAGTGATTATGACCGCTAAAGACGCCGTTAAGTGTTACGCCCTGGCTCCGCCTAACAGTTGGGTATTAGATGTGGAGGCATCCCTTCCACCCGAATTTGAGCACTGGCTGGCAGCGCGGCTGTCGGCACTTTCCTAAAGGAGATAAGCGCATGGATAAGGAACTGCTGGCAATGCTGGTCTGCCCGTTGTGTAACGGTAAGCTGAAGTATGATCGCGATGCTCAAGAGCTGCGCTGCCACTACGATGGCCTTGCCTATCCGATCAAAGAGGGGATTCCGGTGATGTTGCCGGAAGAGGCTCGCGTGATGGATGCTGATGAAAAGCTGCCTACTTCTCCAGGACGCTCTCCAGGACGTTCCCAAGAGCGTTTAGGAGACGCTTAATGGCTGTCTTTGATGACATGGTTGATTTCAAGGTGCCTGATTTTACCGTCGTCGTACCTGCTCGCTACGGCTCTACCCGGCTGCCCGGCAAGCCACTGCTTGATATTGCCGGGGAACCGATGGTCGCTCACGTATGGCGCCGTGCTTGCCAAAGCCACGCCAGCCGAGTGGTCGTGGCAACAGACGATAGCCGTATTCGTGATGCCATGCTGCCTTACGGCGCCGAAGTGATCATGACCCGCGACGATCACCCCTCGGGCACCGACCGATTAGCCGAGGTGGCTGGTATATTGGCATTGACGGATGATGCGCTGCTGGTGAATGTGCAGGGCGATGAGCCGCTGATTCCTCCCGCGCTGATCGACCAGGTGGCTCTGCGCCTAGCCGACGATCCCGGAGCGTCGATAGCCACGTTGGCGGAGCCTATCAATGACGTGGACACGCTGTTTAATCCCAACGTGGTCAAGGTGGTGCGAACGCTACAAGGCCGCGCGCTGTATTTCTCACGGGCCCCTATCCCCTGGGATCGTGAGCAGTTCAAAACGCCACCGACCATGCTGGCAACCGATGCCTGGCTGCGCCATATCGGTCTCTATGCGTATCGTGCCGGTTTTCTAGCTGCCTACCGAGACTGGCCAGCCTCAAGCCTCGAACAGCTTGAACAGCTCGAGCAACTGCGTGCGCTGCAGAATGGTCACGCTATTCAAGTGGCGCTGGCCTGCGAAGTAAACCCTGCCGGTGTTGATACGGCCGAGGATCTAGCGCGGATTCGGGCGCTGCTGGCCTAGCGCGGGTTCGGGCGTTGCCGGCTTAGCGCAGGGGCGGGCGCTTGCTTGGGCAGCTCAGTTTTTAAGGAGCTATCGTGAAAGTATTATTTGTATGTTTAGGCAATATTTGCCGTTCACCGACCGCCGAAGGTGTTTTTCGTCGTGCTCTTGAGCGAGCAGGGTTGGCCGATGAGGTCGAGATAGACTCCTGCGGCGTCGGCAGTTGGCATTTGGGCAAAGCGCCAGACGCCCGCGCGCAGCAGGCAGCACTACTGCGCGGTATCGATATAAGCGACCTGCGTGCCCGTCAGCTAAGCGAGCACGATTTTACCCAATTCGACTACGTGTTAGGCATGGATCAGGACAATTTACGCGCCATACGCGAGCTGAAGCCTGCTAATAGCCAAGCGCATGTTGGGCTGTTTTTAGATTTTGCTGGTACCCCCGGTGCTGAAGTCCCAGACCCCTATTTTGGCGGTGATGAGGGATTTGAGAAGGCTCTGGATATGATTGAAGCTGCATCAGAAGGGCTGATTCGACACCTTAAGCGAGAGCTGTAATGGGGCTAATGGTGTGGCTGCACAGATGAATATTCTCAGCAATGTGGATTTGTCCGCCGCTAATACACTTAGGCTCCCCTGCCAAGCAGAGCGCTTCGCGTCACCAAAGACATTAACAGCTCTACGCCAAACACTAGCAGAGGCACGCCATGAAGGCTGGCCCGTCACGCTGCTCGGTGGCGGCAGCAATGTTCTGCTTCCCGAGGCACTACCAGGTTTGGTGGTGCGGCCTGATTTGCAACAACACTGGCTCAGTCAGCGTCAAGGGCATGTGCTTGCCCATGTAGGGGCGGGAGTTAATTGGCATACGTTGGTGATGGCGACTGCTGCACGCGGCCTGTGGGGCATTGAAAATCTGGCGCTGATCCCTGGCAGTTGTGGTGCTGCGCCAGTGCAGAACATTGGCGCCTACGGTGTTGAGCTTGCCGATACGCTGCAAGCGGTGCAGGTAATGGAGCTTGCCACCGGGCGGGTAAATTGGCTAAGCGCGCAAGAGTGCGCCTTTGGTTACCGTGAGAGTATTTTTAAAGGCGAGTTGGCAGGTAGCATTGTGATCACTCAGTTAGTCTTGCGTTTGTCACGCACGCCAGCGCCCCGGCTAGGGTATGGCGATCTCGCCGCACGCTTAGCAAGCCCTCCCACACCGCTCGCGGTAGCCGAAGCGGTATGTGGTATTCGACGCGAGAAGCTGCCCGACCCACAGGTGCTGGCCAATGCGGGGAGCTTCTTCAAAAATCCGCTGGTAGCTGATGTGCTGGCAGCGCAGTTGTTGCAGCAGTATCCTGCTATGCCCCATTTCCCCCAGGAAGGAGGGCAAACAAAGCTGGCGGCGGGGTGGTTAATCGACCAGTGTGGCTTGAAAGGGATGCGTGATGGTGCCTTCGGAGTACACCAGCATCAAGCGCTGGTGCTGGTGCACTTTGGCGGCGGTGATCGTCAGGGGCTAATGAAAACAGCTAGCTATATCGCGGACCAGGTCGAGGCACGCTTTGGGGTGCGTTTAGAGCCCGAGCCGCGGTTAATTAATCCCTGTTAGTTAATCTCTAGGCCCTGTCTCTAAGGTGCACATAACGCAAAAATCCCCGCCGAAGCGGGGATTTTTGTTACTACAATACGCGCGAACCGATCTATTCGGAGCGTGTGTCTTGCTGCGCCTGTTTGCGCTTCTCACGCGGGTCATTGTGGGCCCGTGTGCGACGGCGGCGGGGTTTAGGCGCTTCTTCAGTTACTGCGGCTTCAGCGGGTGCTTCACTGGTGACCGGTTGAGTGGGCTGAGCGTCTGCTTCAGTTGCAGGGGGAGCAGTCACAGGCGTTTCAGTCGCTGCTAGTTCGTCGCTGCTCTTTTCAGGACTGTCTTCAGAACTATTCGGTTCAGCGCTACTCTCTTCAATGCTCCTTTCTTCAGCGACTCGGTCTTCAGCGTTTGTGTCTTTAACGCTCTTAGGCTCATCACCTTTTTCTGCGCTGTCTTGCTTTGGCTCGCTGTTGGCAGGCTCTTCAGTTGAAGGGGCTGCGGCGACACTCTCAGAAGCGTTCTCAGAAGTACTCTCAGCAACATCTGGGTTTGCCGCTTCCTGGCGAGTTTGGGTGCTAGCTGGCGCTTCGGGCTGATGCTCGTCGCTGCTTTGATCCGTACCCGCAATATTGAAAGGTGCCGGGGAGGCCGCCTCTTCAATAGTTGCGGCTGGATCAACGGCGTTGGTCGCAGGCGGTTCGACGGCTTCAGGCGCTGCCTGTTCGCTAGCACTGGGCTGCTGACTATCGGCGGTTTTCTTACTTTCAGCTGGTTCGGCGTTGGCTTTGGCCGTTGCTGAGGTCACCTCAGATGGCGCTGACGGCTCTTCGCTGGCTGTGGCCTCCGGTTCGCTTGGCTTGGCGGCGGCCTCATCCTGCTCAACGGTGCTGGCAGTTGACGTTTGCTCCGCCGGTGAAGCCGCTTTAGGTTGGCGGCGCTGGTGCGTCGACTTGCGCGCTTTAGCGTTTTCTGCCACGGGGCGGTCGGCGGTCGTTGCGTCGTCCGCTTGCTCGGCGTCGGACTCAGGCGCATCGGCTGCTGCCGCTTCTGGCTGAGCGGTGACGTCCGAGTCCGATCCTAGTGCAATCGTTGTGTCATTTGTCGCTGCTTTAGCCGCCTGTGCCTGTTCTTCTGCCGCAGGGGCTTCGGCCGGCTCTGGTGTTACTGCTGACGCTTCATTCTGAGCCTCGGCCTGCAGTTTTAACTGCTCAGCTTCTGCCTGGGGGTTGATCGCCTGGGTGCGCGTGCGGTTACGCGGGTTGTTACGCGTACGCTTCGGCTTGCCGTCATCCTGCTTGGTCTCTAAGTTCTTGGACTCTGAGCTCTTGGCCGTTGCATCGCGCTGGCTGTCGCGGTTTTTGTCACCACCATCACGACGCGACTCTTTCTGCGCTGCACTTTTGCCGCTGGTGCTCTCTTTAGAGCCCTCTTTCGTGGAGCTGTCTTTGCTAGGGCTGTCTTTGGAAGAGCTATCAGCCTGGTTCTCTTTACGAGGTGCTTTGGCTGATTCTTGACCGTTAGCATCGTCCTGCTGAGGGTGGCGACGGCGGTTGCGGGTACGGCTGGGGCCGCTCCTCTTATCGCTATTGTCGTCACTGGCAGGACGCGGTGTGCTGCTGCGCTGCTCGGCTTTTTGTTCAGCTTTTGGCTCAGGGCGGGCGCTATTATCGCTGCGCGACTCGTTACGGCTGGCGTTGTCGCCACGCGACGATTTTTGCCGCGACTCGCTGCTGCGCTGATTGGTTTTGCGCTCGCTTGGCTTGCGCGGAGCCGGTGTTTCAACCTTGGGCTCTGGCGTGGCTTCGGTATTGCTTTCGTCGCTACCGAGCAGTTTGGCGAAGCCGCGGATAAAGCGCCCAATAACGCTGGGTTGCTCGCTGGTCACCGGTGCTGCTTTGGCCGCTGGAGCTGCAGCGGGCGCCTTCTCTTCCGTTTGCAGCGATGCCGGGGCGGGAGCGTTGTGGGTGACACTCTTGACGGCGGCTTCGGCGCGTTGAGCGGGCGGCACGAAGCTGGGTGTCGGCTCTTTGCCTACTTCGGTGTCGGTGGAGAGCTCAAAGCTCGATAGGCTTTGAGTGTCATCCTCGTCCAGGTGGTCATCACGCAGCCGCTGCACGTCGTAGTGGGGCGTATCCATATCAGGATTGGGCAGCAGTACCACACGAACATTCTGGCGAGACTCAAGATCTGCCAACACGCTGCGTTTTTCATTGAGCAGGTAAGTCGCCACGGGTACCGGTAGAATGGCGCGAATCTGCGCGCTATTCTCTTTCATCGCCTCTTCTTCAATCAGGCGCATGATAGAGAGGGAGAGCGAGCGAACATCGCGAATGGTGCCCTGGCCATTACAGCGCGGGCAGACCACGCCGCTGGTTTCCCCCAGTGAGGGACGCAGGCGCTGGCGGGACATTTCCATCAGACCAAAGCGTGAAATACGCCCAATCTGTACCCGTGCGCGATCCAGCTTGAGGGCATCGCGCATGCGGTTTTCAACTTCACGCTGGTTGCGCGCAGGCCCCATGTCGATAAAGTCGATCACCACTAAACCGCCGATATCACGCAAGCGCAGTTGGCGGGCGATTTCATCGGCGGCTTCAGAGTTGGTCTGTAGGGCGGTCTCTTCGATATCGCTGCCGCGGGTGGCGCGGGCGGAGTTGATATCGATGGAGACTAGCGCTTCGGTGTGATCGATCACAATCGAGCCGCCAGAAGGCAGCTTCACTTCGCGCTGATAGGCGGTTTCGATTTGTGATTCGATCTGGAAGCGCGAGAATAGCGGTACTTCGTCCGCGTAGAGCTTGATCTTCTGTTGATACGAGGGCATTACCTGGCGAATAAAGCTCAGCGCTTCGGCGTGAATCTCGGGGCTGTCGATCAATACTTCGCCGATGTCCTGGCGTAGGTAGTCGCGCATGGCGCGAATGATGACGTTGGATTCACGGTAGATCAGGAACGGGGCAGGGCGCTTGGCAGCTTCAGTGGTGATCGATTCCCACACCTGAACCAAGTAGTCCAAGTCCCACTGGAGCTCTTCCGGATTGCGACCAATGCCTGCAGT
Organism: Halomonas sp. ATBC28; assembly: GCF_005937175.1. NCBI lineage: Bacteria > Pseudomonadati > Pseudomonadota > Gammaproteobacteria > Oceanospirillales > Halomonadaceae > Halomonas > Halomonas sp. ATBC28. Next base: position 232,203 of record NZ_VCQL01000006.1, read on the forward strand.
GCGCACGATCAGGCCCATTTTATCCGGCACGGTCAACTGACCCATGGCGTCTTTGAGCTGACTGCGCTCGTCGCCTTCGATACGGCGAGAAATGCCACCTGCACGCGGGTTATTGGGCATCAATACCAAAAAGCGACCAGCCAGGCTGACAAAGGTGGTTAGCGCGGCACCTTTGTTGCCACGCTCCTCTTTATCGACCTGGACGATGACCTCTTGGCCTTCTTTAAGCACTTCTTTAATGCTCGGACGTCCGGAAACGTCTTTGACAAAGTACTCGCGAGAGATCTCCTTGAGGGGCAAAAAGCCGTGACGGTCGGCGCCGTAGTCAACGAAGGCAGCTTCCAGGGAGGGTTCTACGCGGGTGATTTTACCGCGATAGATATTGGCTTTTTTCTGTTCTCTTGCGCCGGATTCGATATCTAAATCGTATAGGCGTTGTCCATCAACTAAAGCGACACGCAGCTCTTCGGGCTGGGTCGCATTGATAAGCATCCGTTTCATAGTGTCTCGCATAGCGTTGCGTGCCGGCGAACTGCCTATTGGGTGACGTAGGCGAATCGCTGGGTGCTGCGTGCTTGTGCTCGGCGCATTGCAATGCTGACGCGTCAAGCCGGGAAGGCATCATCGCCAACCCGGCCGATAGGGCGTTGAGTACGTGGCGGAGGCAGGACGTGTTCCGGTGGCTGTCACGTCCATCCGGCCCTGCTGACACCGCCAACACCTGGCATTCATCGATTCACCAACGCCGGCCACCGGCACAGCGTTGAACTTTTCGCCCGGAGACAGTCATCGCCTTGTGACGAATAAGGCGGAGCTGCTCAGGACGTGGCGTTGTTTCGTTGCTGCCTGCCGTTGAGGGCAAGGCTTATTTTCCTCTGCCGGCATAAAAAACGGGCGGCAGAGTTACTGCATTTTTAAGATCAGTTTTAATACTGGAAAACGGGCAATGCGTACACTGGTGCCGTTTTTGCGTTCAGGCCTGCGTGTTAGTCGGGCAGGCGCATTAACCAAGCTCAGCGGTGATGCTCTCTGCTAACAAATTTAATCAATTAGCTATCGAACAGCTAGTCACTAGCGCTAGACAAGACAGCTTTCTGCGCTTAGCTGGTGAACGATTTCGAATATAACAGTAAAGACTACGACCAGCAATTGACGCAATGCCCTTGGGTCTACGCTAGAATGCCGTTTTTAAGCAGGAGTAAGCAGTAATGTCCGAAGGGCGTGAAGTGCAGTGGGTGGATATCGCCCCGGAGCAAGCAGGGCAGCGAATTGATAATTTTCTCATGACGCGGCTTAAAGGGGCGCCTCGCGCGCTTATTTACCGCATCGTGCGTAAAGGCGAAGTGCGCGTTAATAAAAAGCGCGTGAAGGTGGATTACCGTTTGCAGGCCGGCGATTTAGTACGCGTTCCGCCGCTGCGTTTGGCGCCTCGCGAAGCGGTGAAGGAAGTCAGTGATAATTTGCGCGACCTCCTGGTAGGCAGCGTTATTATGGAAGGCCCCGATTGGATGGTGCTTAACAAACCCTCTGGTTTGGCGGTGCATGGCGGCAGCGGGGTTAAAATTGGTTTAATAGAAGCGCTGCGCCAGGTGCGCGATGACCTAAGCTTTCTGGAACTGGTTCACCGCCTGGATCGCGATACGTCCGGCTGTTTGCTGTTGGCCAAGTCTAGGGATGCGCTGGTGACGCTGAACGAGTCACTGAAAAAGCATGGCATGGATAAGCGTTACCTGGCCCTGGTCAGTGGGCGCTGGCCAGCGCGGAAAACCTATGAGAGTGCTCGGTTAGACCGCTTTGATGCCGGTAACGGCGAGCGGAGGGTAAGGGTAGATCCTAACGGGAAAGTGTCGCGCACCCACTTTTCAGTGGTCGAAACCTTCGAAAAAGTAACCCTTATAGAGGCTGAGCCGGTCACGGGCCGTACCCACCAGATTCGGGTACATGCCGCCCACGCAGGCCATGCGTTATTAGGTGACGATAAGTACGCTACCCGTGAAAGTGGTCTGCTCACCAAGCAGTTAGGGCTGGGGCGTCTGTTCCTTCATGCGCGAGCGCTGACCTTTCCTGAGCCCACTAACGGCCGCCCGGTTACCGTCAAGGCGCCGCTGCCAGAAGCTCTGGAAGAAACGCTCAAGCGCGCCCGTCAATAACTTCTTTTTCACCGCGTTGCCTTTTACAGGGAGCTGCTATGCAGTATGAGTTAATTATATTTGATTGGGACGGCACCTTGATGGACTCGGTGCCGCGGATTGTGTCATGTATGCAGGCGGCTGCTTTAGAGGCTGAGTGGGGGGCGCTTACAGCGGCTGAGGTGGAAGATATTATTGGCCTGGGGCTGCCCGAGGCAATTGCCCAGCTTTGTCCAGGTATTTTACCTGCCCAGGCAGAGCGGCTTCGCGAACGTTATGCGCACCACTTTGTGCAGGCCGACGCCACGCCGATGGCGTTTTTTGGCGGTGTCGAAGCACATATCGCCCGTTTGCGCGGGCATGAGCAGCAGCGTTTAGCGGTCGCAACAGGTAAAAGCCGTCGCGGGCTTGACCGTATTTTTACTGAGACCGGCAGCGGCGCGTGGTTTCATGCCAGCCGTACCGCGGATGAAACCCGCTCTAAACCGCACCCGCAGATGCTTTCAGAGTTACTGGCTGAGCTTGCGGTGCCGGTCGAGCGGGCGGTGATGGTCGGCGATACTGAGTATGATATGGAAATGGCTAGGGCGATGGGCATGGATCGGGTGGGGGTAAGCTATGGGGTGCATGCGCCTGAGCGCCTGGCAATGAGCGAACCCAAGTGGATTGCCCATAGCGTAGACGAGCTTTTTGATCGGTTATAAGGACATTTTATGAGTGACGATCCAACCCGCCAAGAGGGTGCACAAGAGGGTCATGATGGCCCGGTTAATAGCGACCAGCTCAACGAGTTCAAGGAAGATCCTTGGACTGAAGGGGCCGAGGTTCCGCCTGGTAAGGGGGCTAAGCAGCCCCCTGGGGCGCCAGGTGATGATGCCGAAACCCTGCGCGAACGCCAGCGATTAGCGCAGCTGGAAATGATGGATCACTGGATAGGCGGTGTCTTGACCGAGCAACGGCGTACACGCCGCTGGAAGCTGTTTTTCCGTCTGATGTTTCTCGCTGTGGTATTGGTCGCGCTGTCTGCCGCGCTTTATAGCCTGTTTTGGGACTCGCCGAGTGTCGCAACGCCCACCCAGCGTCACTTGGGTATTGTTAAGGTTGATGGGGTGATTGCAAGCGACACGCCAGCCAATGCGGAGCGTATCATCCAAGGCTTGAATCGTGCCTGGGAATCGGAAAGCGCTGCAGCCGTGGTGCTGCACATTAATAGTCCCGGTGGTAGCCCCGTTCAGTCTCAGCGTATCTATGCGGAAATCATGCGCCTGCGCGAGCAGGGTGATAAGCCGATTATCGCGGTGATTGAGGATATCGGTGCCAGCGGCGCTTATTACATTGCTGCAGCAGCAGATGAGATTATTGCCTCGCCGGTGAGCTTAGTGGGCTCGATTGGTGTGATTTACGCTGGTTTTGGCTTTGAGGAGGCGATAGAGCGCCTTGGCGTTGAGCGCCGCGTGCTTACGGCAGGAGAGAATAAGGCCTTCTTAGATCCATTCCAGCCGCTGGACGATGATGCAGAGACGTTTTGGCAAGGTGTGCTGAGCCAAACCCATCGCCAATTTATCGATGACGTCCGCGCGGGTCGCGGCGAACGGCTCAGTGATAGCTCGGATATTTTCTCAGGCCTGATCTGGAGTGGCGAGCAGAGCATCGAGCTAGGGTTGGTCGATCAGTTGGGTAGCCTCGAACAGCTGTCTCGCGATCAAGTAGGTAACATCGACTGGGTGGACTATACGCCGAGTCTTGATCCATTTGAGCGCTTTACTCGGCGTTTTACCGAGGTTGCCGCTGAAGTGCTAGGTATTAGGGCGCCTAACACCCCGCTTCGTTTCTGATCGCCAATTCACGTCCTGGGCCCTAGGGCGCGCCAAGCGGATCCAAGCCCGCTTGGCGCAACATGTCGCAGAGCGCGATCAGCGGTAGCCCAATCAGCGCGTTGGGGTCACGGCCTTCCAGTCTTTCAAACAGCGCAATGCCAAGGCCTTCCATACGAAAGCTGCCAGCGCTATCTAAGGGCTGCTCTTTGGCCACATAGTTTTCGATCTCCTGCGTGCTAAGAGTGCGAAACACGACCTCGAAGGGCTCGACATGGACTTGATGGCGCTGGTGGCGAGTATCCAGTAGCGCTAAACCGGTCAGGAAGGTGACGCGCTGGCCAGAAAAGCGGGCAAGGTTAGCGCAGGCCTTTTCTGTGGTATGTGGTTTGCCAAGAATATCGCCTTCAAATACCGCAACCTGGTCGGAGCCTATAATGCAGTGGTGGGGGAAGTGAGCCGACACGGCGTTGGCTTTGCTAAGTGCTAGGCGATGTACCAGTGCGTGTGGTGTTTCGCCATTATGCGGCGTTTCATCAATATCCGGTGAATGGCACCGGTAGGGGAGTTGTAGGCGATCCAGCAGCTCACGCCGCCAGCGTGAGCTTGAGGCAAGCACTAGCTCTGTATTTTCTGTACTTAAGGACTGCGCAGTTGATGACTGAGTGCTTGATGGCTCGGTCATGGCGGGTGAGGTCACAGTATAACTCCTGGCTAATGTGGTTGCGCTAGTGGGACGGCAAAGCAGTAGAGTGTAGCGAAAGCTGCGAATTGTGCCCATGTCGGCTGTTTATTGAGGCCTATGTTGGTTATTTATTGAGGAAGCGATGAAGAAATACACCGACAGCTTTGACACCAGCAGGGGGAGTGCCTATCATTGCGCGCCTATGTTGACCTCACAACTCCCCAGTCGGGTGGAGCCTTATAAGCTCGCAGCCCGCCACGAACGAATCGAAGGCTTGGTAGCGCTGGATAAGCTGCCACGTCTTGCCGAAGAAGCGGGTGACCAAACCGGCGACTGTCATGTCGTGCTTGAGTTTGGTGTCGATGCTCAAGGCCGTCGTGAAATTCGTGGCCACTTGCAAGCGACGTTGGCGCTTGCCTGCCGACGCTGCCTAGTGCCGCTGCCTCAAGAGGTGAGTAGTGACTTTCTGCTTGGAATGGTCACTGATGAAGCCTTGGCGGCCGAGTTGCCTGCTAGTCATGAACCGGTGCTGGTGGAAAAGGAACAGCTGGATCTTCTGACGGTAGTTGAGGATGAATTGATTCTCAGCCTGCCCCAGGTGGTCTATCACGATGAAGCCGAATGTCATGTCTCGGCGGAGCAGCTGGTCAGCAAAACAGAAGGCGCGGCGTCAGATACAGCGCCAGCGACGAACCCTTTCGCGGTGCTGAATGTCTTGAAAGGCAAAAAATAAGCACCCTTTACCTTAAATACCTTGGAGTAAACCCCCATGGCAGTTCAACAGAACCGTAAAACTCGTTCCAAGCGCGGCATGCGTCGCAGCCACGATGCGCTGACCGCTCCGACGCTGTCTCAGGACAAAGAAACCGGTACGACTCACCTGCGTCACCACGTTTCTCCAGACGGTTTCTACCGTGGTCGTAAAATGGTTGAGGTATAAGCCTCAACTGCATTACTAAGCGGTTAAACGGACTCAGTGCGGTATGCGCTTAGCGATTGATGTGATGGGGGGTGACCAAGGCCCTCATGCGATTATCGCAGGCTCCGCAAGGGCGGTGCTGGAACACCCCGGTCTTGAGCTGGTTCTGTTTGGCCCGCGTCAGCAGATTATTGCTGAGCTTTCGCGCTTGCCGCAGCCTCTGGCTGCGGCAACGTCACGTTTGGTGGCGCGTGATTCGCCCGATAGCGTAATGCCGGGGGCAACAGCGGCCTGGGCGTTGCGCAGAGGCGAGGCAACGAGCATGGCGCGCATGCTGCAGTGCGTCGCCCAGGGTGAAGCTGTGGCTGGTGTAAGCGCAGGCAATACGGCAGCGCTTGTTGCCTTGGCAAGGCGCGAACTGGGGATGGTCGAGGGGATTTCTCGTCCGGCAATCAGTACCGCGATCCCAGCCCGCCAAGGGCGCCGCTGCTATTTGCTGGACTTAGGCGCCAACGTGGATTCCCCTGCCCATCGACTGGTCGATTTTGCACTGATGGGGGCGGCGATGTCGCAGTGTATCGATGGCACTGCGGTGCCGCGCGTGGCGCTACTCAACGTTGGCGCTGAAGCCACCAAGGGGAGTGTGAGCGTACGTGAGGCTGATCGTCTGCTGCGTGAGTATGCCAGTGGTAGTGGTTTCGACTATCAAGGCTATGCTGAGGGTGGCGACCTGTTTAAAGGCCAGCTTGATGTGGTGGTGTGTGATGGCTTTGTGGGCAACGCTGTCCTCAAGGCGAGCGAAGGTTTGACGAGTATGTTGGTTGAACGCGTGCAGATGGCGTTTGAGTCGCGCCTAAGTGGTCGTTTGGCAAGCCTACTGGCCAAGCCTGTGTTAAAGCGCTTAAAGCAAGAGCTTGATCCCGTGCGCTACAACGGGGCCAGTTTATTGGGGGTGCGCGGTATCGTAGTGAAAAGTCACGGCAGTACTCATGCCGATGGGTTTTACTACGCTATTCATCGCGCCCTGCAGGAAGTAGAACATAACTTACCTGCGCGGATCGCAGGCCGCTGGCAAGCGCCATCAAGTGAAAACGATGGCACAGGCCAGCCATGATCAGATAATAACGATTTAACTTTTTTGCGGGTTTATAGGTGGCATCAGGATGTGCCAATAACCTCGCCTATCGCTCATATGAGCAAATGCCTACAAGAGCAAAGGTGAACGACATGTCTCAACCCCTTGCCCTCATTTTTCCCGGGCAAGGCTCTCAGCAGCTTGGAATGCTGCGAGAGCTTGCCGAGCGCTATAGTGTGGTGGGAACGACATTTGAGGAAGCGTCGGATGCTTTGGGCTACGATTTGTGGAAAGTCGTCCAAGAAGGCCCCGAAGAGTCGCTTAATGCAACCGCTTGTACCCAGCCTGCGCTGCTTTCTGCCAGCGTCGCCATTTGGCGTGTGTGGCAAGAGCTGGAAGGGCCGCGGCCGACGGTTATGGCGGGCCATAGCCTGGGCGAATACAGCGCTATGGTGTGCGCAGGCGTCATGAGCTTTGCCGAAGGCGTCAACTTGGTACGTCTGCGCGGAGAAGCCATGCAGGCGGCAGTGCCTGCTGGCGAAGGCGGCATGGCGGCGATCCTGGGCTTGGCAGACGATGCGGTTGAAGCCGCCTGTGAAAAGGCTGCCCAGGGCGACGTTGTTTCAGCGGTCAACTACAATTCCCCAGGGCAAGTGGTGATAGCGGGCTCTAAAGTAGCCGTTGAGCGAGCTATTATTGCTTGCCAGGAGGCCGGTGCCAGGCGTGCCATGGCATTGCCGGTTTCCGTGCCTTCGCACTGTGCATTGATGCGCCCTGCGGCCGAGCGCCTGGCAGAGGCGATACAAACTATCGAGCTGCGGGCGCCGCGCTACAGTGTCATCCAAAACGTCGATGCCCAGGCCCATGCCGATACCGCGACATTGAGCACGCGGCTAGTCGAGCAGCTCTATCAGCCGGTGCGTTGGAGCGCCTGTGTTGAAGCCATGGCGGATCAAGGCGTGGAGGTGTTCATTGAGTGCGGGCCAGGGAAGGTGTTGACTGGCCTCAATAAGCGTATCGTGAAGGGTAGCAAGGGATTGGCGGTGAATGATCCTGACAGTCTGGAAGCCGCGCTTGAGCTGGCGCGTGAAACCTTGGCTGATAAGGCGTGACCAAGAGAGATTGCAATCCACTATCCTTGCTTGATTACACGGTTAGAGGCAGAACGTTATGACACAAGAGAGTAGAGTTGCCCTGGTAACAGGGGCGAGTCGTGGTATTGGTCAGGCCATTGCTCGCGAGCTAGGTCGCCAGGGCCGTATCGTCATTGGCACCGCGACCAGTGAGTCTGGCGCTGAAAAAATTGATGCCGATTTGAAAGAGCACGGCATTGAAGGGGCAGGTCTATGTCTTAACGTGACCGACCAGGCCAGTATCGATAGCGTATTGAAAACGATTACTGAGCGCTTTGGTGCGCCGACTATTTTGGTCAACAACGCGGGTATCACGCGTGATAATCTGCTGATGCGCATGAAAGAAGATGAGTGGGATTCCGTCATGGATACCAATCTGAAATCTGTCTATCGTGTTAGCAAGGCGTGTTTACGGGGTATGACCAAGGCGCGGTTTGGGCGTATTGTGTCGATTAGTTCTGTAGTGGCAACCATGGGCAACCTGGGCCAAACTAACTATGCTGCAGCTAAGGCCGGTATGGAAGGTTTTAGCCGCGCATTAGCGCGTGAGGTCTCCTCTCGTGCGATTACGGTTAACGCAGTGGCACCGGGCTTTATTGCGACTGATATGACCGAAGCGCTACCTGAAGCACAGCACGAAATGCTGCTTAAGCAAATTCCGCTGGCCCGTTTAGGGGCGCCGGAAGAGATCGCCGCAGCAGTGGGTTTTTTGACCAGTGATGCAGCCGGTTACATCACTGGCGAGACGCTTCACGTGAATGGCGGCATGAATATGCGTTGATGGCCTTGGGCTTGGCGGTTGCGTCTACCCAAGGGCGTCTATAAACTACCCCGCAGCTTTTGGCTTGCGGTTTCCAAATAGCTGGTTATCAAAAACGGCTAATGTGAACGACTGGAGTACGTTAATGAGTACTATTGAAGAGCGCGTTAAGAAAGTTGTAGCAGAGCGCCTGAACGTTAAAGAAGAAGACATCCAAAACAGCTCTTCTTTTACAGAAGACTTGGGTGCTGATTCGCTCGACACCGTTGAGCTGGTCATGGCTTTGGAAGAGGAATTCGATACTGAAATTCCCGATGAAGAAGCTGAGAAGATCACCACGGTTCAAGAAGCCATCGATTACGTGAACGCCCACCAGTAAGGGCTGCGTCGATGCATCGAACCAGGGTGGGGTGCTAGCCACCCGCCTTAAAAGCCGTCCTTTTCCAGGACGGCTTTTTTGCTTTGCTGCCACAATGCTTATAACGTTCAATCTCCGTTATACTGTTGACCAAATTTAAGCAGCAAATGACCCAAGTGGGTCGCGTCACCATGGATGCCTGGAGGAAAGCTGATGGCACGGAAAAGGGTAGTGGTAACTGGGTTAGGCCTGGTGACCCCAGTGGGTAATAGCGTTGATGAGTCGTGGGCCAACATTGTGGCCGGTAAAAGCGGTATTACGCCTATTGAGCATTTCGACACCAGCGGTTTTAACACTCGTTTTGGTGGATCGATCAAAAACTTTGATATTAGCCCGTATCTGAATCCTAAAGATGCCCGCAAGATGGATCTGTTTATTCAGTACGGCATGGCGGCGGGCGCCCAAGCGGTAGAAGATTCGGGGATTGAGTGCACCGAAGAGAATGCCGATCGCATCGGTGTGGCTATCGGCTCAGGCATTGGTGGCCTACCCATGATTGAGCATAACCACAACGCACTCAACAAAGGTGGCGCTCGCAAGATATCGCCATTCTTCGTGCCGGGCTCTATCATCAATATGATTTCGGGCAATATGGCGATTCAGCACGGCTTCAGAGGCCCGAACATTGCCATTACGACTGCCTGCACCACCGGTACTCATAATATTGGTTATAGCGCACGCACCATCGCCTATGGCGATGCGGACGTGATGATCTGTGGTGGGGCTGAAATGGCCACCACGCCGCTGGGCCTGGGTGGTTTTTCTGCGGCTCGCGCGCTCTCTACGCGTAATGACGATCCACAAGCGGCAAGCCGCCCTTGGGATACCGACCGTGATGGTTTCGTGTTATCCGATGGTGCCGGTGTGCTGGTGCTTGAGGAGTATGAGCACGCCAAGGCGCGGGGTGCCAATATCTACGCCGAGCTGGTGGGCTTTGGTATGAGCGATGATGCTTATCACATGACTTCACCGCCGGAAGATGGACGTGGCGCAGCGCTCTCCATGCGCAATGCGATTAAAGATGCCCAGGTTGACGTTTCTTCGGTTCACTACATCAACGCCCATGGTACCTCCACTGCGGCAGGCGATCTGGCCGAAAGTCGTGCCATTGAGAACGTCTTGGGTGGCGCTGCAAGCAGCGTGGCAGTGAGCTCCACCAAATCGATGATTGGCCACCTGTTGGGCGCCGCCGGTGCGGTAGAGGCGGTGTTTAGTATTCTGGCTATTCGTGATCAGGTCGCGCCGCCCACGATTAATCTGGATAACCCGCAGGAAGGCTGCAATCTGGACTATGTGCCGCATACTGCGAGGGATATGCGCATTGATATGGCGCTTTCAAATTCCTTCGGTTTTGGTGGTACCAACGGCTCGCTGCTATTTAAGAAGGTGTAGTTAGCGATGCTGACGCCTACGTTATGTGATGATCAATCTGTGCCGTTTGATGATCGTGGGCTGGCGTATGGTGATGGTCTGTTTGAAACGGTGCTATTGCGTACGGGAAAGCCGGTGCTATGGCGCTATCACAGGGAGCGTCTGGCACAAGGCTGTCATCGCCTGGGGCTACCGTTACCTTGCCAGGAGGCCCTTGACGCCACTTGGCAAGGCGATCCCACTGCTGAGTTCGAAGTGCTTAAGCTGATACTGACCCGAGGCAGCGGCGGGCGTGGCTATGCCCAGCCCGATCAGATCACGCCGCGGCTGCTCAGTCGTCGAACGCCGTTTCAACCGTCGGTTAAGCGCTGGCAGGAAGGCGTGACAGTGCGGCTTTGCGATTTGCGGCTGGCCCGTCAGCCTCGGTTGGCGGGTATCAAGCACCTCAATCGACTGGAAAACGTACTGGCCCGCCAAGAGTGGGGCGATGCCACTATTGCCGAAGGATTGCTCGCCGACAGTGAAGGCCTTGTGGTAGAAGCCACCAGTATGAATGTTTTTTGGCAACAGGCGGGGGAAGTGTTAACGCCTCTGCTTGACCAGTGCGGCGTGGCTGGCACGTTGCGTGCTGCATTGCTTGACCAAGGTGCCGCCGCTCAGGCGTCGCTGACGCTTCATCAACTTGTTGATGTCGAGCGGCTATGGGTGGCCAACTCTGTTCAGGGTGTATGGCCTGTTACCACCTTGCTTGCCGCGGATGGTTCACTGCTGCAACGCTGGCCTCTGAGTCAGCCTGACCCGTTCCAGCGTTTGGCACATCAGCTATTGGGCGTTGTTTAAACGCCAGTGTTTAGATATCGCTCTGCAATTTTTTAGAGGTGTCATGGTGAAACGGTTATTAACCGCTTTATTGGTGTTAGTAGTGGTTGGGGCTGCAAGTGCAGCAGGCGGTTATTTCTATTGGCAGAGCCGATTAGAGGCACCGCTAGTGCTCGATGAGCCAATGCTTTACCAAGTGCCCTCTGGTGCGGGCTTTAATCAGGTCGTGGCGCAATTGGAAGAGCAGGGCGTGCTGGAGGATGCTTGGGCGTTTCGCTTGCTAGCGCGGGTCGAGCCGGAACGCGTGCCGCAACTGCGTACCGGCGAGTATCAGCTATTGCCGAATATGAGCGGTCTGGAAATGATGGCACTGCTGGGTAGCAATAAGGTGGTTACCTACTCGCTGACCATTCCTGAGGGGTGGTCTTTTCGGCAGATGCGCGAATTACTCAATGCGGCGCCGAAACTCGACCACCGCACGGCGGAGTTGAGCGATGCAGAGGTGATGACGTTACTCGATCGAGAAGGCACCTTTCCCGAGGGCTGGTTCTTTCCCGATACCTATCGCTATCATCTGGGTATGAGCGATGTCGATATCCTGCGCCAGTCATTGGAGCGGATGGAGCGCATTTTGGAAGAGGTGTGGGAGGAGCGCGCGGACGACCTAACCATTGACTCCCCCTACGAAGCGCTGATTATGGCCTCCTTGATCGAGCGGGAAACCGGTGCGCCCGAGGAGCGGCGCGAAATTGCCGGTGTGTTCAAGCGCCGCATGGAGCAGGGCATGCGCCTGCAAACCGACCCGACGATTATTTACGGTATGGGGGAGCGTTATGAAGGGCGAATTACCCGCGCCGATATTCGCGAGGCCACGCCCTATAACACTTACGTCATTGACGGCATACCGCCCACGCCGATTGCCATGCCTGGGCGTGCCTCCTTGGAGGCAGCGGTGAATCCACTGCCTGGCGAAACGCTCTATTTCGTTTCCCGTGGCGATGGCACGCACCATTTCTCGCGTACGCTGCGGGAGCATAACAATGCCGTTAATCGCTATATCCGCAATCGCTAATCGCCATGACACATCACCCATGATTGATGACCACTGTAAGGGAGCATGATGAGTAAGCGTGGACGCTTCATTACGCTGGAAGGCGGCGAAGGTGTGGGTAAATCCACCAATGTGGGCTTTGTGGCCGAGTGTTTGGAGGCCCAGGGGTTGGAAGTGGTGCGTACCCGCGAGCCGGGCGGCACCGTTCGTGGTGAAGCTATTCGCGCACTGTTACTGGATCCTGTCCCCCAAGAGCCGCTACATGTCGACGCTGAGCTGCTGCTAATGTTCGCCGCGCGAGCGCAGCACTTGGCGGAAAAAATACTCCCCGCCTTGGCAAGAGGGGCGTGGGTAGTGTGTGATCGCTTTACCGATGCCACCTTTGCCTATCAGGGCGGGGGGCGGGGCATTCCCAAGGAGCGTATCGCCGTGCTGGAGAATTTTGTTCAGCAGGGGCTCTCTCCCGATTTAACCCTACTGCTCGATATGCCCAAAGAGGCTGCAAGACAACGCTTAGAGTCGCGCCTGCGTGATCGCCATGAGCAGCTTGATCGTTTTGAACAGGAGCAGGCTGACTTTTTCCAGGCTGTGCGGGATGGCTATTTGGCACGAGCGGAAGAAGCGCCCGAGCGCTTTGCGGTGATCGATGCACAATACACACTGGATAAGGTACAAAGCCAAATCCGACAAGTCCTATTAACAAAGGTCGCGGCATGGCGTTAACCGGCGTAATGCCGTGGCACCAAGCCACCTGGCAGCATTTGACCCGCTTGGCTGATGGTGGACGGATGCCCCACGCGTTGTTAATTCACGGCGCCCACGGCGTGGGTAAGCAGCAGTTAGCGGAGGCGTTAATTGCCCGAACGCTATGCGCCTCGCCCGCTGATCAAGCCTGTGGCCATTGCCATAGCTGCTCGATGCTGGAATCGGGCTATCACCCGGATCTGCTGCGGGTTTCACCAGAAGAGGGAAAGCGCCAAATCCGCATTGACCCTATCCGCGAGGTTAATCGCTTTGTGTCGCAAACGGCTCAGCAGGGCGGTTATCGAGTGATTGTGGTTTCCCCCGCCGAGGCAATGAACGTTGCCGCCGCCAATGCGCTGCTCAAAAGCCTTGAAGAGCCCGGTGACAAAACCCTGTTTATTCTGCTTTCCGACGTGCCGTCGCGGATGCTGGCGACGATCCGTTCGCGCTGTCAGCAGTGGTCACTACCCAGCGTTGCCTTTGAGGCGTGTCGTGGTTGGTTGATTGAGCAATTGGGCAGCACTGACGAAGCCTACTTCTGGTGGCAGGTAGCGGGTGGGCTACCACTGCTCGCCGTGGAGCTGGCAGCGCCCGAAGAGCGCGCTTTACGCCATCAAATTCACGACAGTTTCGAACAGCTGGTGCGCGGGGCCGAGCCCGTTTCAGAGGCGGCCCGTCTGGATCGCCAGGCGATTGATGCCATCTTGTGGTACGGTATCGCCTGGCTGGAAGACCTGATTCGTCTAGGTTTGTCTGGGGAGGCGGCGGTGTTGCATAACCCTGATTTAGAACCGCTCTACCGCCAGGCGGTGAAAAATGGTCGTGTTCAGGATTGGTTTCGCCTGCTTGATTATGCCCGCGAGCAGCGACGGTTGTTGGCGGTGGGGGCAAACCCCAATCCTCAGCTAGTGCTTGAAGCATGGCTGGTGCGCTGGGCGGCGCTGCTGCGTTCATAGTGGTGTTTATTCAATCCCCCACGGCTGTTCAAAACAGTGCAGCGAGGTCGTCATGGCAGCTCAGAAAGCGCTCTCTCTTACCGTTCCGGATGTTCCGACACTGCTTTCCGCGTATATGCCTTTTCTGGATCGCGGGGGGATTTTTGTACCTACTCAAACCCCTTACGCACTTGGCCAGCAAGTGTTTTTGCTGCTTACGCTGCCGGGTGAAAGCGAGCGCCTTTCAATTACCGGCCAGGTGGTGTGGGTATCTCCAGAGGGGGTGAGTGGCCGCCGTATGCCAGGCATTGGCCTTCACTTCAGCCAGCAGGACTATCCCGTGCGTGACCGCATTGAGGCGCTGCTTGCCGGTCAATTAGATAAAGCAGCTCCATCGTTCACGCTCTGAATGCCATTTTTCTGATCCAGTCGTTATGGCCTATCTGTTTTGACCTATTTGTTGAGAACCGTATGTTTGTTGATTCACACTGTCACTTAGATCGTTTATCCGACCAGACCCATGGGGGCGATATTGCCGCCACTTTGGCCGCCGCCCGCGCTGCCCATGTCAGCCAATTTCTTGCTGTAGCGGTTACCCTAGAAGACATGCCGCAGCTTGCGGCCATTTCACGCGAACATCACGATGTGGCGATTTCCGCTGGTTTGCACCCCCTGCACCACAGTGAGAATGAACCCAGCGTTGCCGATATAAAAGACACCGCTGAGCAGTATGGTGCGGTGGCGATCGGCGAAACTGGCCTGGATTACCACTATCGCGACAGCGTACCTATCGAGATTCAGCACGAGCGCTTTAAGCGTCACTTAATCGCCGCGCTTGAGTTAGAACTGCCGGTGATTATTCATACCCGCGAAGCCAAAGAGGAAACCTTGGCCTTGCTACGTGAATATAGCGACCCGCGGGTGGGCGGTGTATTACACTGTTTTACTGAAGACTTGGCGATGGCCCGTGAGGCGGTGCGGCTGGGTTTTTATATCTCGCTGTCGGGCATTATTACTTTTCGAAACGCCGCTCCGCTGCGTGAACTTGCCCGTCAACTGCCGCTGGATCGCCTGCTGATTGAGACCGATAGCCCTTATCTAGCACCCGTTCCTCATCGCGGCAAGCCCAATGAGCCCGCGTGGGTGGTGCAAGTAGCTGAGTGCATCGCCAAGGAGCGAGGTATCAGTGTCGATGAAGTGGCCATGCAGACGACCGCTAACTTTTATCAGCTTTTTCGTGCCGCCGCTCCCGATGCCCCGGAACACGTTAAAGAGGCGTTGGCCCACTCAGGGCTTCTATAGCCTGAAGTGCCTTGAATACGCTCAAGCGAGGTGGGTGAGATGAATATTGATCGATTGCTGCAGCAAGGTAATGGAGATGAAGGGCGCACTGGCGCTATTCCTCCACTCGATGAGTGGCAGCCTGCGCTCTCTGGCGATATGAACATCATCATTCACGCCGATGGTCGCTGGTCGCACGAAGGTCAGCCGTTTGCCCGACCCAAGGTGGCACGCCTATTGGCAACGCTGCTGCGCCTGGATGACGAGGGTTACTGCCTGGTTACGCCGGTAGAGCGCTGGCGAATAAAGGTCGAAGACCTGCCATTGGTGGCGGTAGAGGCTGACTTCCGTGACGGTGCCTGGTGGTTTACCACCCAGTTTGACGACGTTGTTCGCTTAGATGCCGAGCATCCGCTCACCGTCACCTCAACCCCCCAAGGTGAGGCGGTGCCACAGCTGCCAGTGCGTTTTGGGCTAGCTGCCCGCTTGCACCGCAATGTCTATTACCAGTTGGTTGAGGCGGCTGAAAGCCGTGATGTGGCCGGTGGCAAGAGTGAACTGGGGCTAACGAGTGCCGGTCAGTGGTTTGCGCTGGGTCAGGTGGATGATGAATTACTTGGCGAGGCGCCGTGAAGTTAACTGCTGAACAGCAAGCTGTTGTTAATCATCAGGCCGGGCATGCGCGCGTGGCAGCGGTGGCCGGGGCAGGCAAAACCACCACCATGGCCGCTCGGGTGCTGCATCTATTGGCCAGCGGTGTACCGCCAAAACGTATTTTAGTGCTGATGTTTAACCGCTCAGCAAAGGATGATTTTCAGCGTCGTTTAGCCGCAATGGCACCTGCCGGGCAGGCATTGCCCGATGTCCGCACCTTCCACTCCCTGGGGCACCGCTTGACTCAAAGCTTATGCCGCTGGGGGGCGCTAGCGCCGCGCCAGCTATTATCCGCCGATTGGCAATTAGAGAGGCTGCTTCGTCAGGCAAGTATTAATGTACTGCGTGATGCCGTTGAGCGCCGAGATGCTGCTCTGGAAGGGGATCGGCTAGAAACCTTAGCCCACTTTTGCGGCTTGGTTAAAGCAGAAATGATCACCCCAGAGGCGCTCTATGAGCGGCTGAATTTTGATCCAGACACCGACTATTTCCCAGCGGCGTTTGCCGAAGCAGAGAGGCTATTGGAAGCGGAAGGTGTGATGACTTATGCCGATCTGCTTTATCGTCCGCTGTTGGCGCTAGAAGCAGATAGTGCTTTACGTGGTCGCGTCGAAGGGTTCCTCGACCATGTCATTATTGATGAGTATCAGGATATTAACGCCGCACAGCAGCGACTTTTATCTGTGTTGGTGGGCACTCGTGCCGAGGTAATGGCAGTTGGCGATGCCAACCAGTGTATTTACGAGTGGCGCGGTGCCAAGCCCGACACCATGCTGGAAAATTTCGCCGCCACCTTTGGCGAAGCGACCGATTACCCACTATCAACCACCTTCCGGCACGGTCATGCGTTGGCGCTGGCTGCTAACCATGCCATTGCCGCTAACCAGCGGCGTCCTAATCAGCTATGCCTTGCAGCGGCTAATAACCCGGAGACCCGCGTCTCAGTCGGGCAGGGGAGCCGTTTGCTACTTGATGCGTTGATGGACTGGCAGGCCCAGGGACGAGCGTTTAACGAAGCTAGTTTGCTGGTACGCAGTTGGGCGCTTTCGGTGCCGTTTCAACTGGCGCTGCTACAAGCAGGGATTCCATTTCGGCTTCAGCGCGAGGATCGTTTTGTGTTTCGTCTGCCGCTGGTGCAGGCCTTGGCGGGCTATTTAAAGCTGTCGCGTCGTCCAGATCTTCTTCGCGACCCGCAGCAACTGTTACTGCTGCTTTCACAGCCGACCCCCTTCGTTGCCCGTGAGCGGCTTCAGCGCTTGGCGCACCAACTGGCGACTACTCAGCAGTGGCCCGAGCGGCATGACGCCATGTTAACGGCGTTAAAGCCGATCCAGAGGCGCACGCTGAAAAAGCGCTGGCTGCTGCTTTGTGAGTTGCCACAGCTGAGTGCATGGCCGCCCGCGAAGTTGCTACGCCATGTGGTGGAAAGCATTGATGCTGAAAAAACGCTTAAGCGTGCGGCAGCGCGGCGGGATAAAGGCGAAGAGGATGTGCGCTTACTTGACGTGCTGATCGAACAAGCGCAAAGCGTGCAAGACCCGGATGCCTTTATCGAACTTCTTGAGCGCCCGGTAGAAAATCAGGCGGGTGGTGTGCTGATTAGCACTGTGCACGGGGCCAAAGGGCTGGAGTGGCCACTGGTAGCGGTAGCCGGTGTTAACGAAGAAGACTTTCCTCACTATAGCCGCGATAACCCGCTCAGCGATGAGCGGCTTGAGGAGGAGCGGCGGCTCTTCTACGTGGCAATTACCCGCGCCCAGGAGCAGCTATTAGTGCTTCATGATGGGGGCGTGCACCGGCCGAGTCGCTTTATTGCCGAAAGCGCCTGGCAGGATAGCATGCGGGTTGCCTCCTGCTTGGCCAGTACCAGTGCGCCCGCGGCGACCCTGCAAGTGACATCGGTGGGCCTGGTTGAACGCTATCTGATTCGGCTGGGGCGAGACGATATTGCGCTTGCGCCGGCACAGGTTGATGAGGTCAAAGCGGGTTATTCAGCAGAGGCGAATTTCTACCCTGGTCAACGGCTTCATCACGCGGTATTTGGCGTAGGCGAAGTGGCGGCGGTGGAGGGAAGCGCCAGCGACCCGGTCATTGATGTGCGTTTTGATCAGGCAGGGCGAAGGCGACTCATTGCCCGCCGCGCACCCATTGAGCTACTCGAAAATGGCTCAACGCTTGCTGGGTAAGTCATTGATTTTCTAATAGTACACACTCTTTCACATTTGAACTCAAATTAAGCTTTAGAGCTGTTTGACTTAGCATCGCCCTGCCGATTTAATACCCACACTTCTACCGAGTTAATACTCAGCAGCTCATAGTATATAACTAATGAAATAGGGAACGAGCATGGTAAGGCAAGTCACTTGGCTTTGCGCCATTTTGATCGTTACCCAAAGCGGCGCCTTGCTTGCTGATAACTCCCTACCTAATCTTGAATTCAATGGTTTTGGCACGCTGGGGGTCGTTCACTCTGACGAGCAAAATGCTGACTTCGTTAATGACCCTTTTGCTTCACAAGGTGCTGGATACAGCCATGATTGGAGCGCAGAAGTTGATAGCCGCTTAGGGCTTCAAGCTACGCTGCATCTCACGCCTAAACTGTCCTCGGTTGTTCAAGTAGTCAGCGAGAAGCGGTATGACGGCTTTTACGCACCTGAGATTGAATGGGCGAATGTTCAATACGACATTACCCCTAATCTTAGTTTCCGCGTTGGGCGTATGGTGCAGAGCTCATTCATGGCTTCTGAACATCGTAAAGTTAATTACGCCACTCCATGGGTGCGGCCTCCGCAAGAAGTTTATCGTCTAATGCCGGTGGCTAATTTTGACGGTGTTGATATGCGCTATCGATACCCAGTAGGGGAGACTACCAATGAATTGCAGTTGAATTTTGGTGGTGGCAGCGTTGATTACTCAACGGGTAGTATCGACGCCAGCGATTCCTGGGGCGTTTCTCACCGTACTCATTGGGGGGATGTCACCCTGTTCGCCAGCTACGGCGAACTGAAAGTAAGCGCAGATGAACTCTCACAATTTTTCGATGTTTACCGCCTCTTTGGTCTACCCGGTGAACAGCTTGCTAGCCGCTACGAAGTTGATGGTAAGCGTACGAGCCTGCTGAGTTTAGGGTTAGGTTATGACCCTGGGTCATGGTTTGTTATGGGCGAGTGGGCACGCTCTTCGTCGCCTTCTCTGTTAGGGGAGAGTGAAGGAGCCTACATGACGTTAGGTTACCGTGTCGCCGAGTGGACACCGTATGTAGGTGTGGCGCGAGCAAAAGTCACCAGCAATACGTCAGAGCCTGGGCTAAATGCTGCCCTGTATCCATCACCCTTTGCAGAAGGTGCCCAGCTCCTTAACGGGATGTTGAATGAGCTACTATCCAGCGGAATACAGCAAGAAAGCATAACGGTTGGTGCACGCTGGGATTTCAGACCGGGTATGGCTCTTACGGCCCAATATGATCACATCGATATGCGCTCAGGGACATCAGGGGGGCTGATTAATCAACAGCCCGAGTTTACCCCAGGTGGACGTATTAACCTGTTCAGCCTTTCGCTCGACTTTGTGTTTTAAGGAGAGTGGCCATGCTTAAACGTCTAACTGGATCCGGAATCAGCCTCTTATTGGGGGCGATGTTGAGCATGACTTATCATCCTGCTTCAGCCGAAGTATTGGTGGTGGTATCAGCCGAGGCGCCTTTTACTCGCCTTACCAGCAGCGATTTAAGGGATGTTTATTTAGGGCGCCGCACGCTAATAGTTAACGGAGCACAGGTGGTGCCCTTGGATCTGACTGAAGGTACGGCAGCGAGAAGTGAGTTCTATACCCGCTACACGGGGCAAACCCCTGCGCAGATCAAGGCACACTGGGCCAGGCAGATATTTACCGGGCGAGGGCAGCCGCCCCAAGCGCTGGCTAATAGTCGCGCAGTGGTAGAGCGATTAGTCAGTGATGCAAAAGCACTGGGCTATATAGACCCTTCCTTTCTTGATGAGCGTTTGAGAGTGGTGACAATTGAGTAGTCTCAATGATCCAAGAGGCCCGAGCCGGGTCAGCTCATCCAGAGCCTTTATTCATCGATGGTCACATCATCTTGTAGAGCCACTGGTACTCTTTAGCATCGTGGCTTTTATGATGTTACTGGTTATATGGGGAAGTACTTATTTTTTAGTCAATAAAGAGCGTATGTCCATTGAGCGCCAGGCAGAGCTGTCCGTGGGTGAAATCACCGACACCTACGAAGCAAGGGTTGTAAGGGCCCTCAGGGAAATTGACACGACACTGAAGTTAGTACGTTTTACCGCCAATAGCAGCAATCACTCGAGCGTGCTCAGTGTGTTAAATGAGCAGCGGCTGCTGCCTCCCGCACTGCTTTTTACCATCAGTATTGTTGATTCGCAGGGCATGGTTGTTGAGACCACTGATCCTGGGCTGCTTGGGCAGCGCCTAACGCCTCCTGCGCAAGCAATGCTGGACGATGATTACTTAGCCGTGGGAGAAAAGGATGCTAACCAGATTACCTTTACTCGGCCATTAAGGCCTGAGCAAGAATCTGCGCAAGGGGGAGGCTCAGGTTGGGTCATCATCGCTATTGATGCCAATTACTTTGTGAGCAGTTATGAAGTTCGGTCTTTGGGCCAGCAGGGCATGCTGGCACTCGTCGGTGCGGATGGCATCGTACGGGTCAGGCGTTCTGGAGATGTGATCCATTCAGGCGAGTTAATGGATATAGGAGCCTGGAAAAGTAGCACACTGGATGCTGTTAGTGCGCCCTTTATGACCCACTGGCAAGGGGTTGAGCGTTACACACTGGTGCGCGAGCTGTATGATTTTCCACTCTCGATCGTGGTAGGGCTCTCTGCCCAGGAGCAGTTGGCCGCAGCTCACCAGCTTGCGCGAAACTATTGGCAGCGGGCCGGTTGGACTAGCGGCCTGCTACTCATCATTCTGGCTATACTCGGTCGTTTGAGCTGGCAACTTCAGTGGGCGCGGCGGCGGGTAATGGAAGAGCGTGTATCACATGCTCAGCAGGTCGAACACTTAGCTTTCCATGACACGCTAACCGATTTGCCTAATCGAGCCTTTTTGAGCCACTTGATTACTCAGGCCGTGAAGCTTGGCGGTCGCCATAGTGAATCCTTCGCGCTGCTTTTCTTGGATCTTGACCGCTTTAAGTTAATCAATGACACCTTGGGTCACGATGCCGGAGACCATCTCCTGCAAGAAGCAGCAAGTCGACTGACCACTTCGGTGCGTGAAAGTGATGTCGTCGCTCGGTTAGGGGGCGATGAATTTGTCATCCTTTTGAGTAAGGTTAGTCGACGAGACCAGATTGAGCCCATCGCCCAAAAAATTCTTTCAGCCATCAGAGAGCCCTTTATGCTAGCGGGCCAGGAGTGCCATGTCTCGGTAAGTATTGGTGTCTCGCTGTATCCGTTTGACGGGCTTGACGAGCAAACATTAATGAAAAGCGCTGATATGGCGATGTATCAGGCGAAGCTGCTGGGCAAAAACACTGTTCAGTTCTATACCGATGAATTAAGTGCGGAAATGGATGTGCGTTTAACCTTGGAGTCTGGCCTGCATCGTGCGCTTGTGAGTCATGAGTTTAGGTTGTTCTTCCAGTCAAAGCATGACGTCGAAGTAGGCAGCACGCTTGGCATGGAGGCATTGCTTCGTTGGCAGCATCCAACGCTTGGATTGCTGGAACCCGCCCAATTCATGCCCCTGGCTGAAGAGAGCGGTTTGGCCATGCCTATCGCTCAATGGGTGCTCGAAAATGCCTGTAGGCAAAACATGCTGTGGCAACAAGAAGGGTTTCCCACATTAACAATGGCGGTCAATATTTCTGCACGTCAATTTTACGACAACAGCTTTGTGGAGAGTATCAAGGAGGCATTAGCCACTACTGGAATGGATCCCTGGCTACTTGAGTTGGAAATGACAGAGAGCATGCTGCTGCAGGATGTTCAGAGTACGGCGAGTATCTTTGCCGAGATTAAAAAACTCGGGGTTAAGATAGTCATTGACGATTTTGGTACAGGGTATTCTTCTTTATCTGACTTAAACGCTTTGCCTGTCGATACGTTAAAAGTAAGTTCTTCTTTAGTTAAGCGCTTATCAGGCACTCATCGCGACCAGCAGTTATCGTCATCGGTCATTGAGTTGGGTAAGCGTCTAGGGATGCAGGTGTTCGCGAAAGGGGTCGCTTCTCATGAGCAGTCCCATTTCATAGGCAGCCACTCCAGTCTCCCTTTTCACGGCTTTTATAGTAATAGACCGTTATCAGCAGAGGAGAGCTGTCAAAGGGAGAAATAGCCCAGACAGACACCGCTTACCCTTTTACAGCCAATGTAGGGCAAGCAGTGCACAGGTTTTAGCCGACTACTTTACATATTAGGGTAGTTGGGTCCGCCACCGCCTTCTGGTGCTACCCAGGTAATATTTTGCGCTGGGTCTTTGATGTCGCAAGTTTTGCAGTGCACGCAGTTTTGGAAATTGATCTGAAAGCGTGGCTGGCCCGCGCTATCCTCTACCACTTCGTAAACACCGGCCGGGCAGTAGCGCTGCGCCGGTTCTGCGTATTTGGGCAGGTTTTCGCGGATCGGTAGCTCAGGATCGTCCAGGCGCAAATGACACGGCTGATCCTCTTCATGGTTGGTGTTCGACAGAAACACAGAGGTAGGCTTGTCGAAGGAGAGCTTGCCGTCCGGTTTGGGATAGTTAATCTTTTCAAACTCGGCTGCAGGCTTGAGGGCGCCATAGTCTGTGGTGGTGTCGTGGACGTTAGGCAGCTTGTTGCCCAGCAACTGGTGAGCAAAATTATATGCTCCACCGCCCACGGTGCCATATTTATGGATCGCGGGGCCGAAGCTGGCGCTCTCTTTAAGCTCTTGGTAGGCCCAGCTGGCTTCCCATTTCTGGGTAAAGCTCGTTAGCTCCTGGGCGCCTTCATCACCACCTTTGATCGCCTCAAATACGCTCTCCGCGGCAACCAAACCAGACTTCATGGCGGTGTGCAGGCCTTTGATCTTGGAAAAGTTGAGAGTGCCCGCATCGCAGCCAATCAATAGCCCGCCGGGGAAGGTCATTTTGGGTAGGCTGTTAAAGCCCCCCTTGGTAATCGCCCGGGCGCCATAAGCCACGCGCTTGCCCCCCTCCAGATACTGACTAAGTACCGGATGATGCTTCATACGCTGAAATTCGTCGAAGGGCGAGAGCCACGGGTTCTGGTAGCCCAGATCCATAATCAAACCCACCACCACCTGCTGGTTTTCCGCATGGTAAAGAAACCAGCCGCCGTGAGCGTTTTTATCTAATGGCCAGCCAGAACCATGCAACACAAGCCCAGGCTCATGCTTGTCGGCAGGCACATCCCACAGCTCTTTAAGGCCGATGCCGTAGTGTTGCGGGTCGCGTCCTGCATCCAGTGAGAAGTCTTTGATTAAGCGCTTGCCCAAATGCCCCCGCGAGCCTTCGGCAAACAGCGTGTATTTGGCGCGTAGTTCCATGCCCGGCATATGGCCATCTTTAGGGGTGCCATCTGCGGCAACACCCATGTCGCCAATCAGAATACCGCGCACGGCGCCTTCTTCAATAATGACCTCTTGGGCGGCAAAGCCTGGGAAGATTTCTACGCCGAGGCCCTCTGCCTGTTCCGCCAGCCAGCGGCACAGATTGCCTGCACTGATTACATAGCGGGTAAGCTCGCCGCCGGTGTTATGCATGCTTTTAGGTACCAAGGCGTTGGGCACTTTCTGCGCTTTTTCGGCGTCTTTGAGCAAGAAAACGTCATCGCGAATCGCCGGGGTATTGAGCGGTGCGCCGCGCTCTTCCCAATCTGGAAACAGTTCCGCCAGTGCGCGAGGTTCAAAGACTGCGCCCGATAAAATATGTGCGCCAACTTCTGAGCCTTTCTCAACGACGCAAACCGTGAGCTCTTGCTCAGCCTCGTTGGCTTGCTGCATTAGTCGGCATGCGGCGGAAAGCCCAGATGGGCCCGCACCGACAATGACGACATCAAAGTCCATTACATCGCGTTCTACAGTTTCCACCCGGTTTCTCCTTATTCTCTTTAAGTGCCAGCGTTTACAAAGCTAATCTAAGGTTAACTCCAGGGAACTAGCTTATAAAAAGTCGGCCTTAATTTAAAACGGTCGTTTGCTTCTGGTTATGCCCCATGATAGGCATAATACCTGTGTCAGGTCACGCCTACGATGGTGAAAGGAGCATTTATTGACGGTATGCTTTGTTAACCCTCGTTCAGTGCTACAACTAAGGCCGTAGTGGATGATTAAGCATTAGGTATTGTCGCTTTGTGGCAGGCTATGGCAAATTGGGAGGGTTTTTCAATTGCGCACCTATCAAACGCTCGATTGAATTTAAAAGCGCCGCCATTTTTTGTTGGCAGCGCCTGTATTGGGGCAGGCGAATCGCTGTTGAGCGATTGCCGGTAAGTCTTCAATACACCACACATCTTAAAAAGGGGTATCCGCTGGGCGGGTGCCGTCTCAGGGTAACGGCTTTACGACAAGCCAAGCGAGGAACCTATGAAAGTACTCGTCGCGGTGAAACGCGTCATCGACTATAACGTCAAAATCCGCGTTAAGGCGGATCATTCGGACGTCGATCTTACCAACGTCAAAATGGCCATGAACCCTTTCTGCGAAATTGCC
>NZ_VCQL01000070.1:0-881 GCF_005937175.1 Halomonas sp. ATBC28
TATGAAAGTACTCGTCGCGGTGAAACGCGTCATCGACTATAACGTCAAAATCCGCGTTAAGGCGGATCATTCGGACGTCGATCTTACCAACGTCAAAATGGCCATGAACCCTTTCTGCGAAATTGCCGTGGAAGAGGCGGTACGCCTGAAAGAGAAGGGCGTGGCGACAGAAGTCGTCGCCGTCACGGTAGGGCCCAAAGCCGCCCAAGAGCAGCTGCGTACGGCGCTGGCGCTGGGCGCCGACCGCGCCATTCATATCGAAACCGACGAGCGCGCCGAATCCCTGGCCGTGGCCAAGCTGCTGGCCAAAGTGGTCGAAGAGGAGCAGCCGGGGTTGGTGGTGCTGGGCAAGCAGGCCATCGACACCGACAACAACCAGACCGGCCAAATGCTCGCCGCGCTGACCGGTCTGCCCCAAGGCACTTTTGCCTCGGAAGTTGCAGTGGACGGTGACAAGGTGCATGTGACCCGTGAAATCGACGGCGGCCTGCAAACCATCGCACTGACGCTACCGGCGATCGTCACCACCGACCTGCGCCTCAACGAGCCTCGCTACGCCAAGCTGCCTGACATCATGAAGGCCAAGAAAAAACCGCTGGATGTGAAAACCCCCGCCGACTACGGCGTCGAGGTCGCCTCCAAGGTCAGTCTGCTCAAAGTCGAGTCGCCCGCCGAGCGCAAAGGCGGCGTCAAAGTCGCCTCGGTAGACGAGCTGATCGACAAACTGAAAAACGAAGCCAAAGTTCTTTGAGATAAGCTCTTTAAGATAAGTGCTTTGAAAACCGTACTTTAAGAAAAGAGCTTTGAAAGGAGTTGATGCCATGAGCATTCTGGTACTTGCGGATCTACACGAAGGCCAACTGGCCGGCGCCACCGCCCAC
>NZ_VCQL01000071.1:0-826 GCF_005937175.1 Halomonas sp. ATBC28
TAGCGAACTACCGTATGAGTGTGTTCAAGGCAGTCCTTGCTGTAAACCACCCAGTCAGTGGCCATCAGCGTGTTCAGTTGAGCATCGACATCTCCGGGCCGGTTTACCCGGTGGAGATCGCCTGCATTGGCGGCCTTGCGCAGAGCGCTCACCATGTGCCCGCGAAAGTGGCATGACAAGGCCCGCACCGGGAACAAGTAGTTGCTATGCGCCCCACGCCAGCGGCCATCGTCACCCAAGGCACCGCCTGGAATCAAACAGTGCAGATGCACATGTTGGCTCAGGTTCTGACCCCAAGTGTGAAGCACGGCGATCATCCCCATTTCGCCGCCAAGGCGTTTGGGGTCTCGTCCAAAAGTGCGCAGCGTTTGCCAAGCACTCTGGAACAGCAACCGGTGAATCACCTCGGGATGAAGCTGAACCCAGCCATTAAGACTGTGCGGCAGCGTGAACACGACGTGGTAATAGCGCACAGGCAAGATATTGGCCTGCTGACGTTCGGCCCATTGTTCTATGGCGCGGCCTTGGCACTGCGGGCAATGACGATCGCGGCAGCCAAAGTAGTGTGGCTGTACATGAGCGCAGTCGGAGCACTGCAAGACCATCCCGCCCATCGCCTCCGTTCGGCAGGCCAGCAGATGGGTACACACCCGTTGGCGCTGGCGATCAAGACCGGTTGGATCGAGAAAGCGGGTCAGCGCCTGTTGCAAGGTAGCGGCCTTAGTCATGGCTCACCTCCAAGGCGGCCACCAGGTCAATATGACACTGATCTCCCCCTTGCTGGCTCGGCAGCCAGTGCAGGTAGCGCATCGTCGACTGGAGGTGA
>NZ_VCQL01000072.1:0-826 GCF_005937175.1 Halomonas sp. ATBC28
TAGCGAACTACCGTATGAGTGTGTTCAAGGCAGTCCTTGCTGTAAACCACCCAGTCAGTGGCCATCAGCGTGTTCAGTTGAGCATCGACATCTCCGGGCCGGTTTACCCGGTGGAGATAGCCTGCATGGGCGGCCTTGCGCAGAGCGCTCACCATGTGCCCGCGAAAGTGGCGTGACAAGGCCCGCACCGGGAACAAGTAGTTGCTATGTGCCCTACGCCAGCGGCCATCATCACCTAAGGCACCGCCTGGAACCAAACTGTGTAGATGCACATGCTGGCTCAGGTTCTGGCCCCAGGTGTGAAGTACAGCGATCATCCCCATCTCGCCGTCAAGGCGTTTGGGATCGCGCCCAAACGTGCGTAACGTCTGCCAAGCACTCTGGAACAGCAACCGGTGAATCACCTCGGGATGAAGCTGAACCCAGCCATTAAGGCTATGCGGCAACGTGAATACGACGTGGTAATAGCGCACCGGCAGGATATTGGCCTGCTGACGCTCGGCCCATTGCTCCATGGCGCGGCCTTGACACTGTGGGCAGTGACGATCACGACAGCCAAAGTAGCGTGGCTGTACATGAGCGCAGTCGGAGCACTGTAAGACCATCCCGCCCATCGCCTCCGTTCGGCAGGCCAGCAGATGGGTACACACCCGTTGGCGCTGGCGATCAAGACCGGTTGGGTCGAGAAAGCGGGTCAATGCCTGTTGCAAGGTAGCGGCCTTAGTCATGGCTCACCTCCAAGGCGGCCACCAGGTCAATATGACACTGATCTCCCCCTTGCTGGCTCGGTAGCCAGTGCAGGTAGCGCATCGTCGACTGGAGGTGA
>NZ_VCQL01000073.1:0-824 GCF_005937175.1 Halomonas sp. ATBC28
AGAAGTGGTTAGCCTAACGCAAGAGGGCGATCACCACGGTGTGGTTCATGACTGGGGTGAAGTCGTAACAAGGTAGCCGTAGGGGAACCTGCGGCTGGATCACCTCCTTAAACGATGCGTCACAGTCGGTAAGCGTCCACAATGAATTACCTGATCAGATATAGAGCAAACGGTAAAAGCACGATCCCCTCTTGGGTCTGTAGCTCAGTTGGTTAGAGCGCACCCCTGATAAGGGTGAGGTCGGCAGTTCAAGTCTGCCCAGACCCACCAAATTTTATTTATCGCTGCGTTATTTTATAACTCGCATAGTAGGCTATGCGTCGTCATAAAATGCCTTGCGCTAAATAAAATTGGCCAGAGGTGAGTGTGACTAAGAGTGACTAGATGGGGCCATAGCTCAGCTGGGAGAGCGCCTGCCTTGCACGCAGGAGGTCAGCGGTTCGATCCCGCTTGGCTCCACCATTACGTTACTACCCTGTTTAACCTTCAATACCGTTTGTGAATGTTTCGTGACCATTGATAAGTCGCTGTGTTGTAGCCGTTGTTTTAGTTATCGCACGCCGCCTTATCACTGTTCATTGAACAGCTGCTCTTTAACAATGTATATCATGCTGACAAGAACACTTCGTAAGAAGTGCGTCTTAAATTGTGATACGTCTCAAGCGTATCCGGCAAAATGAAACGTGATCATTGCGATATCCAGACTCCTTCGGGTTATAGGGTCAAGCAATGAAGCGCACACGGTGGATGCCTAGGCAGCCAGAGGCGATGAAAGACGTGGTAGCCTGCGATAAGGCTCGGTGAGGTGGCAACAACCTGTGACC
>NZ_VCQL01000074.1:0-743 GCF_005937175.1 Halomonas sp. ATBC28
GACCGCTTTGTGCTCTCCAATGGCCACGGCTCCATGCTGCTTTACTCGCTGCTCCACCTCAGCGGCTACGAGCTGAGCCTGGAACAGTTGCAGAATTTCCGCCAGTTGCACTCGCCTACTGCCGGACACCCGGAATTCGGCTACGCGCCGGGCATTGAGACCACCACTGGCCCGCTGGGTCAGGGCTTTGCTAACGCCGTGGGTTTTGCCATCGCGGAAAAAACCCTGGCGGCGCAGTTTAACCGTCCCGGTCACACCATCGTCGATCACCACACCTGGTGTTTCCTGGGTGACGGCTGCTTAATGGAAGGTATCTCCCACGAAGCGGCCTCGCTGGCCGGTACCCAGCAGTTGGGTAAATTGATCGCCCTTTATGACGACAACGGCATCTCTATCGATGGCGAAGTGGAAGGCTGGTTTACCGACGATACCGCCAAGCGTTTTGAAGCTTACGGCTGGCACGTGGTGCCCAATGTGGATGGTCATAAGCCTGAAGAGGTGAAAGCCGCTATTGAGCTGGCCAAGAGCCACGACGATAAGCCGAGCCTGATTATCTGCAAGACCATCATTGGCTTTGGTGCCCCCAACAAGCAGGGCAAGGAAGACGCCCACGGCGCCCCCTTAGGCGACGACGAAGTGGCCCTGGCACGCACTCAGCTCGACTGGCCCCATGCGCCCTTCCATATTCCCGAGCCGATCTACTCCGCCTGGGATGCCCGTGAAGCGGGCAAAGCGGCTCAGCA
>NZ_VCQL01000075.1:0-737 GCF_005937175.1 Halomonas sp. ATBC28
TGTCAGAAAGCAGACCAAACAGCGGGTGATGCTGCCAACTTACTGATTTAGTGTATGATGGTGTTTTTGAGGTGCTCCAGTGGCTTCTGTTTCTATCAGCTGTCCCTCCTGTTCAGCTACTGACGGGGTGGTGCGTAACGGCAAAAGCACCGCCGGACATCAGCGCTATCTCTGCTCTCACTGCCGTAAAACATGGCAACTGCAGTTCACTTACACCGCTTCTCAACCCGGTACGCACCAGAAAATCATTGATATGGCCATGAATGGCGTTGGATGCCGGGCAACAGCCCGCATTATGGGCGTTGGCCTCAACACGATTTTACGTCACTTAAAAAACTCAGGCCGCAGTCGGTAACCTCGCGCATACAGCCGGGCAGTGACGTCATCGTCTGCGCGGAAATGGACGAACAGTGGGGCTATGTCGGGGCTAAATCGCGCCAGCGCTGGCTGTTTTACGCGTATGACAGGCTCCGGAAGACGGTTGTTGCGCACGTATTCGGTGAACGCACTATGGCGACGCTGGGGCGTCTTATGAGCCTGCTGTCACCCTTTGACGTGGTGATATGGATGACGGATGGCTGGCCGCTGTATGAATCCCGCCTGAAGGGAAAGCTGCACGTAATCAGCAAGCGATATACGCAGCGAATTGAGCGGCATAACCTGAATCTGAGGCAGCACCTGGCACGGCTGGGACGGAAGTCGCTGTCGTTCTCAAAATCGGTGGAGCTGCATGACAA
>NZ_VCQL01000076.1:0-729 GCF_005937175.1 Halomonas sp. ATBC28
TTGGCTTGATCATCGTTGGCGACGTCAACCGTCAAACTGCCGATGCCGCCGGTGAAGACCACCGTGCGGGGCTCGACCACCCCATCAATATCCACGCTCAAGGCTACCTCGCCGCTAAAGCCTTCCGAGGCGGTAAGACCGAAGCTTAGCGTGGTGGTGCCCTCGTCGCCGTTTTCGACCATCGGATCAGCATCGGAAATACCGATCAAGGTCGGCGCCGGTGGCTCGACAATTCCCGCGGGCACAAACTCGATATAGTCGATGCGCGCATATTCGAAGGGTGCCGCCGTGCTTGCCAGGTCCAGAGTGGCGTCGTCACCCACCGTGACGTTTTCGAAAGTCACCGTGCGGAAGCTTGCTGCCTGAGCAGCATTGCCACTGGTGGCGTCGTTATCAAAGATCCAGTCGCCGCTAAAGCTCTGGCCCTGGGCATTACCGATGCTCAACTGCGCCGTACTTTCGCCGTCGTTTTCGTCAAAATACCCGACAATCACGGTATAAGTGCCCGCCGCAACCGCACCGGCTAGCGCGTAGCTGGCCGTGCCCGACTCACCGCCCTGCAGCCGGATGCCTTGACCCTCATCCGCTGCGCCGATGTTTTCGACGGTGTAATTGGTCGCTGCGGTAAAGTCCTCGGCCTGGAGGCGTATGGGTGTTGTTGGCGCGACCTCGTCATCCTCTGTCACTGTGCCCGTTGCCGTCGCAGCAGCGGGATCGATAGCAAACGCC
>NZ_VCQL01000077.1:0-685 GCF_005937175.1 Halomonas sp. ATBC28
ATCCTACCCCCTGTAAGAATGTGAATTGTTCATCCAAAAACAACCATGACAAAAATAATGCAACTAGCGGAATAAAGTACAACATTATCCCTGCCAAATGAACTGGGAGCCAACGCAAGGAGTTCAAGTAAAAACAAAAAGCTAAAAAATATTGTAATATTCCAGATGAAAAAACAATAATCACGGATTCCAACGGAAGATAAATTGATGATTTAGATATAAAAATAAAGAGCGATGACAGTATAAGGGAGAATGTCAACTGTCCGCTCAATAATGTGATAGGCTCAAACGATTTAATAAGGCGAGACGATATAACAACATAAAATGCTGCCGATAACACACCGGCAACAACAAGACAATATCCAACAATATTATTCGATCCATTACTGATGTCTGGCAAGGCTACCAAAATACTGCCAACAATTGCACCTATAAGGAACAATATAAAATATTGCGGGGAATTAATTTTAACTGAGCAAATAAGAACAGACAACACCAATATAAACACTGATTCAAGTGAAAAAATAATTGATGCGCTTCCTGCTGAAATAAAATAAAGTCCGTAGAGTGTAAAAGTATACGCTAAGAATGGTTCAAAAACGCCTGTCGCATAAGCAAGTATCGCTTTTGAGTTTAATGGGAGTTTTTTTCTTTTTATAAAAAGAACTATCCAAGATAGTATTAC
>NZ_VCQL01000078.1:0-673 GCF_005937175.1 Halomonas sp. ATBC28
CTCAAAACCAGAAGAACTCGACCGACTCGATCGCCGTATCATCCAGCTCAAACTGGAACAACAGGCGTTAATGAAAGAGTCTGATGAAGCCAGTAAAAAACGCCTGGATATGCTCAACGAAGAACTGAGCGACAAAGAACGTCAGTACTCCGAGTTAGAAGAAGAGTGGAAAGCAGAGAAAGCCTCGCTTTCTGGTACGCAGACCATTAAAGCGGAACTGGAACAGGCGAAAATTGCTATTGAACAGGCTCGCCGTGTGGGTGACCTGGCGCGGATGTCTGAACTGCAATACGGCAAAATCCCGGAACTGGAAAAGCAACTGGAAGCCGCAACGCAGCTCGAAGGCAAAACTATGCGTCTGTTGCGTAATAAAGTGACCGATGCCGAAATTGCTGAAGTGCTGGCGCGTTGGACGGGGATTCCGGTTTCTCGCATGATGGAAAGCGAGCGCGAAAAACTGCTGCGTATGGAGCAAGAACTGCACCATCGCGTTATTGGTCAGAACGAAGCGGTTGATGCGGTATCTAACGCTATTCGTCGTAGCCGTGCGGGGCTGGCGGATCCAAATCGCCCGATTGGTTCATTCCTGTTCCTCGGCCCAACCGGTGTGGGGAAAACTGAGCTTTGTAAGGCGCTAGCGAACTTTATGTTTGATAGCGACGAGGCGATGGTC
>NZ_VCQL01000079.1:0-625 GCF_005937175.1 Halomonas sp. ATBC28
AGATGGTGGCGTGGCGCGAGTGCGTATGCACAATGCCGCCAATGGAGGGGAATGCCTGATAGAGCAGCCGGTGAGTTGGCGTGTCGGAGGAGGGCTTTTTCGTACCTTCAACCACTTCACCGGTTTCGATGCTAACCACGACCATATCGTCAGCGGTCATGACGCTGTAATCGACGCCGGAAGGTTTGATCACAAAGACGCCGCGCTCGCGATCAACGGCGCTGACGTTGCCCCATGTGAGCGTGACCAGGTTGTGTTTTGGCAGCGCCAGGTTGGCTTCTAATACCTGGCGTTTGAGATCTTCTAACATGTTGACTCCTTCGTGCCGGATGCGCTTTGCTTATCCGGCCTACAAAATCGTGCAAATTCAAAATATTGCAGGGGACGCGTAGGCCTGATAAGCGTAGCGCATCAGGCAATGTTGCGTTTGTCATCAGTCTCAGCCCGCTTTTCAGCGGGCTTCATTGTTTTTAATGCTTACAGCACTGCCACAATCGCTTCGCACAGCGGAGCCATGTTATCTGGTGTCATCCCGGCCACATTTACGCGACCAGAAGCAACCGCATATACGCCAAACTCTTCGCGCAGACGCAGCACTTGTTCTTTTGTCAGGCCACTGAAGGAG